>CAYYOX010000569.1:0-4762 GCA_964473065.1 uncultured Planctomycetaceae bacterium
ACCGCAACCCCTTGCGGTACAATGACCTAACGGTCGAAAGTGCCATTCGGGACAGGCGCCTTTTTCCTCTCTCGTCAGTCCCCTAGGAACTGATCGTTGACCGCTTTGTCCGAGTGGCGCACAGCCGTGCCGGTGTGTAGGTTGGCTACTTCGCTGAGGATGGCGCCCTCGGGGCCGGCAAATTGCCAGTGGCGCGTTCCGACCTTGGCCAGCGGCGTGAACGAGCCCGGTTTGGCCTCGACGACGTGATGGGTTGAGGTCGTGCCGTTGCAGTGGCATTTGGGGATCTTGATCTGCGGGAAGTCGGACATATTGTTCTCGCCTACGCCGCCGATGTAGCTCTTACCCCAACGGATTACCCAGCCTTCGTTCTTCGTGATGCCGTGGTCGCCTTCGAGGTGCCAATGCTCGGGCAGCATCTGGCCGGGCATTAGGAACAGTTCCATCAGCATGAACGCGCCGCCTTCGTGCTGGTTCGCGAACTGGTAGGCGGCCAAGCCGAGCTTGCTGAATTGGCCCGTCCCGTAGTCGCTCACCCAAAGCCCGTCGCGCAGTTCGGGGAAGACGTGGTAGCCGAGCCGTTCGCAAAGCGCCATAATGGCGTCCTTGCCCTTCTCGACGTCGAATTGGCCGTCCGTGTAGACGTCCTTGTTGCGGAAAGACGCGGCACTGGCGCGGCGCGCATGGAACATGCCAAGGGCAAGCGGACTGGCTGCGGCCAGGGCGGTCTTCTTCAGTAGAGTACGTCGTTTCATCGTGAGTCTCCTGGGATAAAGCCTTGCGTCGTAACTGGTGCGCACAGTTATTGGGGTTCAGGGTCCAGCACTTGGACCGATTATTTGCGCCAGGGTTCTAAACCGCGAACCCTCCCGCTCTGGTTGCGGCTCTGCCGCGTTAAGTCAGTATAACACAATATCACGTTAGATTCCAGAATAGCCGGGTGCCATGGTCGTCACTTGCGGCCGTAGAACTCTACTTCCCAGATGCGGGCGACATCCGAATCGGTGGCGGTTACCAACAGACGCAGTCGGTCGGTCGTTACCGGCTTGAACCGGGCGTTCCAATCGACCGCCTCGTTATCCTTGACCGACGTGCCGGGCAGATCGCGGAACTCTTGGCCGTCGTGATATTGCAGCACGAACCCGTGCAGCACGCTGTCGATCCGCTTTCCGTCGGAGTTGTATCCCGAGATTACCCGGGCGGCTGCGATCTTCTGCGGCTTCTGCCAACGCAGGTCGACCCAACAGGGCTTCTGTGGCACGCTGAGCCATCGGGATCCGTTGTCCCGCAGGTCCGTCTTACCGTCGTTGATGTTCGACGGCGGCCCGCCGTGCTGGTGGTTCGGCGTAGAGACGGTCACGATTGCTTCCGAGGCTAGGTTCTTGCCGGCCGAATCGAGCCACTCCGGCGGACGCAATGCAGAATGCGACGGCATCGGCTTACCTACGCCGCAGGTCATCAGGGCCTTTAATTCATCGAGATGCTTTTCATAGACGTCGCGCGGCATGGCGTCGTGCTCTTTGCAGATCGAGGCGGCCATACCCACCACTTCGCCCATCATGCCGCAGGTCCGCATCACGCGAACCGTCCCCAACGCCACGTGCGTGACGCTGATGTCGCGCCCGGCCATCAGCAGGTTGTCGATGTTGCGGCTGTAGAAACAACGGTACGGAATGGCATACGGCTTGATCTGCACGTGCTCGGCCCGGGAACGGAACTCCTCGCCGGGGAACTGATCCGACTGGATCGGGTAGTGCAGGTCGATGGTCCAGGTGCTCGTCACGCTGGCGTCCGGCCACGGACGCCGCTGGACGATATCCTGCTCTTGCAAGATCACGTCGCCGAGCAAGCGGCGCGATTCCCGTTTGCCCGCAATGTGAGCGACCCACGACAGCTTGCGGTTGGCCCAGCGGTTCTGGCCGCCGCGGCTGTTCTTTTGGTAGGCCCAATTGCCATAGACGGCTCGAAGGCCCTGGTCGCGGATGCGTTCGATCTGTTCGATCTGATCGACCCGGAAGCCCGTTTCCCAATTCCAATCACCCGAGATGGCTCGCTGGTAGTTCTCCCGGTTGAACTGCACGGCCCAAGGGCACTCTGGAAACGTCGACCGCTCGGCGGTTTCGACCGAGTACCACATGACCGACGCCCCCAAAGTCATTCGGTCGGCCTTCTCGGGCGCGAGCGACTCGCCCGTTTCGTCCCGCCCTTCGCGACCATATCGATAGTCGGCGCCGGCCCGATATCCGATGGTCCCGTCGCCCGTGCAGTCGGCAAACACGTGGGCAGTGAACCGCAAGCGGCGTCCGGTGCGTACGTTGTGGGCCACCACGGCGACGATGCGTCCGTTCTCGGTTTCGACTTCCTTGGCGTGCGTATTGAGGAACAGATGCAAGTTTTTCTCGGCCTGGACAACCCGCAGCTTCTTGGCATCGTCGTACTCTTTGGCCGGTTGGGCATTGCCGTGTCCGCCGGAATCGAGTTCATCGACCACGCCGCCGAGCGCCGGGTAGGGCAACTGGCGGATATTGCCGCCAAGGTGGACGCGAACGTCGGAGCTGTTGTTGCCACCGAGCCTTGGCCGGTTCTGGATCAACGCCACGTCGAGCCCCAGTCGGGCGGCCGAGATCGCGGCACACGTTCCCGCCATACCGCCGCCAACCACAACCAAATCGTATCGACCCGCGTGCTGCGGTTCGTCGGGTAAACCGAGCACGCGCCGGCGAAAGGCGGCCAAGGCGTCCGTCTCGTTCGGCGGCGCGAGGTCCAAGTCGTCGGTGAACACAATCGCATCGCACCGCCCGTCAAAGCCGGTCAGGTCGTGCAGCGCGATCGTCGCTTGTTCGCCGACTTCAACCGTCCCGCCGTCCTGCCAATGCCACGGGTCGCCTTCGGTTCCGAAGGTGGTCTGATGCGGCTTGCCATTGACGAGCAGTTGGAATTTCCCCGGCGCCTCGGGTGCGTTCCACGGCGCGGCCCAATCGCGGGTCCGCACCCAAACGCGATAGGTCCCGGCCTTGGGAAACCGGACGGTCGTCGCCGCGTCTTGGACCGGTTCACCCAAGCCATGGGCCAAAACGACGGGCGAGCCCATCTGGTCCATGTACTGCTGATCGATAACCCAGCCGCCGAGCTTCTCGAACCCTTCGGCCTCCACAAGAATCGTTTCACCCAACGCGGGCGCCACGGAAATCAATCCAAGTACAAACGCGGTCAGATAGGTTCGCATGACAAAAAGGTTTCCTTACTAAAGTTTCGTGCTTGCGAGATTTCTTTGTTTAGCCCCGGCGGCTTCTCCTCATGACTTTGAACAGTCGGATCGGCCCTGTCAAGCGATTCACTGCCGCTGGCCGCGAGCTACCCCCGCTAATGGCGATCTTTCCGGCCCGTTTTCTCCCTCAATCGGCCGATTTCGACTTTCTTTGTGATTTCCTGGGGGGGGGGGTGACTTGTATTCTGCGGGATATCTGATACATTATAGGGATTATCGGGGTTCTCCCGATCCCTGTAGTTCGGACGGAAAGTGGCAAGCCTGTGCTGGATGCGCAGGGTCGGTATGTCAATCATGCCCTAGCCCGCGAGGCAGCGTCTTTTTACCATGGCGTTTAGAAACAGCCCTGGGCAACTCTTGTCCGGCTGCCGCTGGTTGCGTTTCCCCAGGTCGGTTCGAGCGCCCGGATTTGACTTCAATTCTCTCAATTATGCTTGGAGGTGTGTGATGTTTCAACGAATGTGCGGTATCGTGGCCCTGTTGGTCTTGTGTGTTGTTTGCGTCGGCACGGTCGACGCGGGGTTGGTCTACAACGGCGATTTCGAGCTCAATGCCGGTTATGACTCGACGCCGGACGGTTGGTTCGACGATCCAACTTCAGGTTATTCCTACGGCGCCTACGACGGTTGGAATGACGGCTCCGTGGCTCACAGCGGTACTTGGGTGTTGCACGCCGGCGGCGGTTGGCTTGAGGGAGGCTTCTACCAGGATCTTGCCACGGAGGTCGGAAAGACCTATGAATTTCAGGCCTTCACGACCGGTTGGGCCGGCGTGGCAGGGCAATAAGGCACGGTCAAAGCCGGAACCACCGACGGCGTAACGCTTTATCTTGAAGAGGTTTTCGACGTCCCGGCGTTCGACGATGCCGGATGGACCGAGTTGACCTACACGTTTACCGCCCAGGACACGACTACCCGGTTGACGCTCTGGAACAATGCGGGCAGCGGCGTCAGCTTCGATGACGTCGACGTGGTGCAGATCGCGGCACTGGTTTGGGACAACAGCGGCGACGGCGAGTGGGGCTACCAGAACCCGGCCGATCCGTTCTATTCGCACTGGCTCGACGCGGGCGTACCGACGACGGCCACTCCCGACAGCGGTTCGGTTGTCACGCTGGATGCTGATAACGTTCACACGGTGACGATTGTGACCCCGGCTACGGCACGCGAATTGAATGTTCTAGGCGGCAACCTGGCGATCGCCCCCAGTCAGTCGTTGGATGTGACCTTTGGCGCCAATTTCGCCGCCGACACCAGTCTGATACTGGGCAACAATGCCACGCTGAGTCTGGGTACTGGCGGAGCGATCGATGATATCGATGCCGGCGCCGGCGTGACCATCGATACGAGCGGATCATTGGGCGTGAACACTTTGACGGTCGCCGCCGGTACCCTGACCAAACAGGGGGCCGGAACCTTGACTGTGCGAAACTTGTCGACCGATCCGGCAACGACGTTGCGCATCGAGGGCGGGTCGAGCGACTCATGCCGCGAA
>CAYYOX010000570.1:0-4762 GCA_964473065.1 uncultured Planctomycetaceae bacterium
TCGCCACGGAGAACGCCGCAGAATTGGCCGAGAAGATTCCGCACGCCGGCGCGATTTTCCTGGGCAACTACACGCCGGTCGCGCTGGGCGACTACGCGGCCGGCCCGTCGCACGTGCTGCCGACCAGCGGCACGGCCCGATTCGCCAGCGGCCTGACCTCGAACGATTTCCTACGATCCAACAGCCTGTTGCATTTCACGCGAGAAGGCATGAAGGGTTTGGCCCCCGACGTGCAAGTATTGGCCACCAAGGAAGGCCTAACCGCCCATCGAGCCAGCGTAGAGATCCGCCTACAGGACTAATAACCGGCCGCTTGCGGCTTTGCAGGAACCCCATATTTGAACTTGAACCTTGCCCCGGTCCACCGACTGGGGTAGCATAATAATAGCCTCGAAACGCTTGCAAATCGACAGAGAAGGGAACAGCGTCATGGGAGTAACGCACGTGACCGTGACGGTTCGGAATCCGGCCGATCCGCAGCGGACCTGGGAAGGATTGTTCTTGGTCGACGCCGGCGCGGTCGACTGCCTGGTTCCTGGCAAGCATCTGCGAGAGATCGGCTTGGCGCCCAAGGCCAAGCGGACCTACGAGTTGGCCGACGGATCGGAGACGAAGTTGGACATCACGACGGCAGATATTGAATTCATGGGGGATCTCGTAGGTTCAACCATCATTTTTGGCGACGACGACGTCGAGCCGATTCTTGGCCTGGTGGCGTTGGAATCCGTGGGAATCGAAGTCGACCCGCGCAACCAGAGGCTGGAACGTCTGCCGGCAGTGCGGTTGAAATAGCCGTAGGCCGCTTGCGGCTTTGCAACGTCCCTCGAATCGCGTCGAATCATACACTCCCCCTGCAAAGCCGCAAGCGGCCTATTGAGATACGCATGAACTACTTTCGCCCTGAAATTCAATCGATGGCCGGCTATGTGCCGGGTGAGCAGCCGCAGACCGACGAGTTTGTGAAGCTCAACACCAACGAGAATCCCTATCCCTGCTCGCCGGCCGTGGGTGAAGCGGTCCGGGAGGCCTTGCGGCGAGGGTTGCAGAAGTATCCCCACCCGATGGCCCAGCCGTTTCGCGAGAAGGCGGCCGACGTTTTGGGCGTCGAGCCCGATTGGATTCTGGCGGGCAACGGCAGCGATGACATCCTGACGATCGCCACCCGGGCGTTTGTCGGCGAAGGTCAACTGCTGCGGCTGCCCTATCCGAGCTATATCCTTTACAAGACGTTGGCCCAGATCCAGGGCGCTCGTAGCGAGGAGATCCACTTCGAGTCGGACTGGTCGCTCTCGGATCGGTTTGTCGAGGCGACGGCCGACTTGCGGTTGGCCTTCCTGCCGAACCCCAACAGCCCTTCCGGCACGGTTATCGGGCCCGAGCGGATCTTGGAACTGGCCGAGCAACTCCCTTGCCCGTTGCTGGTCGACGAGGCCTACGCCGACTTCGCCGAACTGAACTGCCTGGAGTTGGTCGCCAAGTGCGAGAAGATTCTGGTTTCGCGTACGTTGAGCAAGTCGTACGGTCTGGCCGGGTTGCGGTTCGGGTATGTGGTGGCCCAGCCGCAGGTGATCGAGCAGTTGGCCAAGGTGAAGGACTCGTACAACTGCGACGCCCTATCGATCGCCGCCGCCACGGCCGCCATCGGCGATCAAACGTGGCTCAGCGAGAATCGGGCCAAGATTATTTCCACCCGAGAACGGCTTACGGCGGAAATGCGGAATCTAGGGTTTGCAACGGTCGATTCGCAGGCCAACTTTACCTGGAGCACGCATCCCGACCTGCCGCTGCGGCCCATGTACGAGCAACTCAAGCAGGACCGCATCCTGGTCCGCTACATGGACTATCCCGGCTGGAGCGACGGGCTGCGGATCAGCGTGGGAACCGACCGGCAGGTCGATATTTGTCTGAAGCGGCTTGGCACCATGGTATAATTGCGAGGCTGCCATGCGGGCGGCCAGATGACAGAATTGGGAAATCATGACGCGAACCGCCAACATCCAACGCAAAACGGCCGAGACCGACGTGCAGCTCGAGGTGTCGCTCGACGGCACGGGTGAGTCGCAAATCGACACGGGCGTCGGGTTCTTCGATCACATGCTCACCCTGCTGGCGAAGCACGCCGCCTGGGATCTGTCGGTCAAGGCGGCCGGCGATTTGCAGGTCGATCAACACCACACGGTCGAGGACGTCGGCATCTGTCTGGGTAGTGCCGTGAAAGAGGCCCTGGGCGACAAGTCGGGCATCCGCCGCTATGGCCACTTCACCCTGCCGATGGAAGAGACCCTAGTCACCAGCGCCGTCGACCTTCGCGATCGGGCTTATATCGTCTTCAACGCCGAGCTGCTCAGCCCGAAGATCGGCGAGTTCGACAGCGAGCTAGTGGTCGACTTCTGGCAGGCCTTCGCGGCCAACGCGTTGTGCAACCTCCACGTGACGGTCCCCTACGGTCGCAACACGCACCACATCGCCGAAGGCATTTTCAAAGCCACCGCCCGAGCCCTGCGCATGGCGTCCGAGCCCGACGGACGACTCACCGACATACCCAGCACCAAGGGCGCCCTATAGCCGCTTGCAGCTTTGCAATGTTGCATTAGGAAATCGACAAATGGTAGGCGGTCGAGATCTGGTCTTCCCCACGAAAAGTGGACAGTAACAACGTCTCGATAGCTTTGGGAGCGTATGTCTGAAGGCTGTGTGTTTCCCCGGGGGACATCCCCCAGACCCCCGAAAGGTTTTGCGCTTGGGACCAGTTCCCGGCGTGTGGTTCGAAAAACGCGACACCAGCCCGGATTATTCATGACCCTGAGAATTGCGTGACACACTGTCGTAGCTGCGTTCGCCGGAACGTGGTCGTAACCCTAGGACCCGCACCACGTTCTGGCGAACGCAGCTACAAACCCATAAAAAATCCGGGCTAGAGGCAGTTGTCTCACTCATGTTGGTACAGAGGTCTTCGCCATCTGAAAAAGCGGGCGCCCCTTCGGACCCAATCAATATCCCTGGGAACATGTCAACCGAGAATAAGAATGTTCAGTATGGTTACAGACCTTGATGCCGGATGGCACAATTATGGCTAGACTTCTTCGGTTCGGTTGGCGATGAAATCTCACCGACGGACGGCGTTCATTCTCGCGCATCCTGCGTACATCGCGCAATCGTTAAAGTGAGCAGGTTGTTTTTCTCGCCGAGAACGAAAGAAGGGGTGTTTAGTTCGCGAAAGTGTCGTATAATTGACTTTCGATAGCGTGCCGGTTCGCATTGGCACCGTAAGTTCACTAGGATTTCACTGTCAGGATACCCGATTCGCGGCTATCCTTCATGAAAGTCAAGTTCCCTTCATTGTAAAAAAGGAGTAAGTCTGTGGCCAAATCACCCGACGCCCCCAAAGAAGACGCTGATACCCCGACCCCCGCGGCTGAGCCGCAACAAGGCCAGGCACAACAGCGCGTACAAGTCCAAATCGACGACAGCGACGCACTCGCCATGTATGCGAACTTCTGCCGAGTGACCGGAACCCCGGAAGAGTTGATCATCGATTTTGGATTGAATCCGCAACCGTTCGGGATACCGACCACTCCGATCCCGGTCAAGCAGCGGATCATTACCAATTTCTACACGGCCAAGCGGATGTTGCACGCCTTGACGCTGACCATTCAACGCCATGAAGCCACGTTTGGCGTCTTGGAAACGGACGTTCAGAAGCGCGTCATGCCGGGCGTGGCGACCGCGCCTCCGCAGGCAACGGCGCCGCAGCCGCAACCGAAGTCGTAGTCCGTCCATCTTCATCGTCTTTGACCGGTGGCCGCATCTGCCCCTGCGGCCACTCGGTCGAGACGGCGGTGTTGCGCGCCTTGTTGACCAGGCACACGTTGACCAACTTCGCGTCGAACAACCACGCGTTGATCAGCCATGCAATGGATCTATCTGGACTACAACGCGACGACGCCCATCGCCCCGGCCGTGCAGGAGGCAATGCTCCCCTTTCTGGCCGAACACTTCGGCAACCCGTCGAGTGCCCATGCCTTGGGCCGCGCGTGCCATGAAGCGGTCGAAGATGCTCGGGCGCGCGTGGCTCGACTGCTGGGGGCCGACGCCGACGAGATCATCTTCACTTCCGGCGGCACCGAGAGCAACAATCTGGCCCTGAAGGGGATCGCGATGAGCCGTGCCCCCGCCGGCACCGGGCATATCGTCATCTCGGCGATCGAGCATCCGTCGGTTGCCGAGCCGGCCGCGTACCTCGAATCGCTCGGTTACGGACTTTCGATCGTCGGCTGCGGGCGCGACGGACTAGTCGATCCGGCCGAAATCGAAGCGGCCATTCGGTCCGATACCGTACTCGTGAGCATCATGCACGCCAACAACGAGATCGGCACGGTACAGCCGCTCCATGAGATTGCCGATGTGTGTCGCGTTCGCGGCGTGTTGCTGCATACCGACGCGGCCCAAACGGTCGGCAAGATTCCTACTCGCGTTGGCGAACTGGGCGTCGATCTGCTCACCGTGGCCGGGCACAAGATGTATGCCCCCAAGGGAGTCGGCGCCCTGTACGTCCGTCGCGGAATCGCCCTGGAACCGATACTCCACGGCGCCGGACACGAAGGCGGTTTGCGAGCCGGGACGGAGAACGTGCCGCACATCGTCGGCCTGGGACGTGCCGCCTCGCTGACCGAGAAACCGCTGGCCCGCCCGAGCGATCATCTGGCCACGTTGCGCGATCGGCGCGCGCGGCGGTTGCAAGACGGAGTGGGGGAAGAGGTGT
>CAYYOX010000571.1:0-4760 GCA_964473065.1 uncultured Planctomycetaceae bacterium
GCGGCTGACGGGCGAAGCGCCGGAGTTACCCGAGCTGGTCCCCGGCGGGACCCATCTGGCCAATTCGACGATCCATTTCGTCACCGGCCGTACACAGCAATGGCTCGATTGGAAGCGACGCCAGATCGCAGGGCTGATTGCCAGGCAACAACCCGACGGTTCCTATCGCTATGACGGCAAGTATCGTCGCGGCCATTTCGAGAACACGGCCAGCGGGATCTGTTCCACCCCGGCCTACATGCTGATGGAACACGCTTATATCACAGGCGACCGAGACGCTCTGCAATCCGGCCTGCGTACGTTGGAGTACAGCAAACGATTCCGCACGCCGCGCGGCGCCCAGACCTGGGAAGTCCCGCTGCACACGCCCGACCAACTCGCCTCGGCCCAGTTGGTTTGGGCCTACGTGCGGGCGTACGAGCTGACCGGCAAGCAGGAGTACTTGACGCTGGCGCGGAAATGGGCCTTGACCGGGATTCCGTTCGTCTACCTTTGGCAGTGCAAGCCGATCATGCTCTACAGCACGCCGCCCGTGTTCGGCGCCACGTTCTGGCGGCACAGTTGGTTCGGGCTGCCGGTGCAATGGGTCGGCGGGGTCTATGCCTACGCCCTGACGAAACTGGCCCCCTACGACGACACGCTCGATTGGAACCACTTGGCCCGCGGAATCTTGATCAGCGGCGAGCAGCAGCAATATCCCGACGGCCCGTATATCGGCTTGCTGCCCGACTCGTTCAACATCCCTCACCAGCGTCGCCAACCGGCCGACATCAATCCGTGTGCACTGGTCAGTCTACGGATGGTGTTGGACGGCCAGCTCGACTTCCTCAGCGTGGCTGTCGGGTCCGAGCACCGCATTGCCGCCCCGTTTCCCGTATCCATCCGCGACGGCAAGGCACATATCCAAGGCAAGCCGGGCGTGGCGTATCAGGTACTGATCGACGGCCAAAAGATCATTAACGTACAATCCCAAGGCGAGGACGTGCTACCGCTGCAATGACTCGCATTCACCAACTGCTCGAAATGATCCGTTTCAGCCATACGCTGTTTGCGTTGCCGTTTGCGCTGTTGGCGGCGGTGATGGCTTGGGCCGTTAATGCGGAGAGTGAGCCGCCGGCGCCATTTCGGGCGTTGGATTTGGTGGGGATCTTGGTTTGTATGGTCACCGCCCGCAGTGCGGCCATGGCCTTCAATCGGCTGGCCGACCGGCGGATCGATGCGATGAACCCGCGGACCGAGGGACGCCATCTGCCGGCCGGGATCCTCAGCACGGGCAGCGTGGTGCTGTTCACGGTCGTTTGCTCGCTGGGTTTCGTGGGCGGGACGCTGTTGTTTTTGCCAGGCAACCCGATCCCGTTGTACGCCAGTGTGCCGGTGCTGTTGTTCCTGCTGGCGTATAGTTACACGAAACGGTTCACATCGCTGGCCCATTTCTGGTTAGGGGCGGCCCTGATGCTGGCCCCTTGGGCGGCCTGGGTGGCGATCCGGGCCGAGATCTTTGCCCTCCCGCCAGTGTTGCTAGGGCTGGCCGTGATGCTCTGGGTGGCCGGGTTCGATATGATCTACGCCTGCCAGGATGCCGAGTTCGACGCGAAAATGCGGCTTCGGAGCGTTCCGGTCCGGTTCGGCGTGGCCGGGGCACTGCGGATCGCCGCATGGTGTCATGCGGCAACAATCGGGCTGCTGCTGGCGTTGGGTTGGGTGTTCGAGCCGTTTGGCCCGATCTACCTTACCGGCCTGACGGCCATCGCCCTGTTGTTGATCTACGAGCACCGGCTGGTCCGCCCCGACGACCTAACCCGAGTAAACCGCGCCTTCTTCCACGTCAATGCCGTAGTCAGTTTGGGCCTATTAGCGGTTGGCGTGATCGATGTGCTTGTGTAAGTTAGTGGTCAGTGGATAGTGGATAGAAACGCGCAAGCGAAAGCTGACCACTGACCACTGACCACTGACCACTGCGTCCTATCCCCTACCTTCCCCATGAGCACACAAGATCAGAAAACTCGACTCGATGAAATCCGCGACAAGATCGAGGCCGGGGATCGTATCTCGGCGGTCGACGGGGAGTTTCTCTATCGCGAGGATGTCGATCTGCATGTGGTGGGGGAACTGGCCGATTTGGTTCGGCGGCGCAAGAATGGGGATACGGCCTATTACAACATCAATGCTCACCTGAACCCGACCAACGTCTGCATCTATCGCTGCAGCCTGTGCGCTTATAGCCGCGACTTGGACGAGCCCGGTGCGTTTGTGCTCGGCGATGACGAGATCCTGGCCCGAGGCCAAGAGGCGTCCGATCGCGGTTGCACGGAGGTGCATATCGTCGGCGGCGTGCATCCGGACAAGACGTTCGACTGGTACCTGGGCATCATCGAACGGTTGCACGACGCCTTTCCCCGGCTGCACCTGAAGGCCTGGACGGCCACCGAAATCGCCTGGTTCGCACAGATCACGAAACGTTCGATTCGGGCCGTATTGGAGGATCTCCTTCGCGTCGGACTGGGAAGCCTGCCCGGCGGCGGGGCCGAAATCCTCGACCCCGAGATCCGCAGCGAGATTTGTCCCCGCAAGGCCGACGCCCAGACCTGGCTGAACGTGCATCGGGTGGCCCATCAAATGGGACTGCGATCCAACGCCACGATGCTCTACGGACACCTCGAGAACATCGAACATCGAATCGATCACCTTGTCCAGTTGCGACTGCTGCAAGACATCACGGGCGGTTTTCAGGCGTTTATCCCGTTATCGTTTCACCCGGAAAACACACGGCTGAGCCATCTCCCCAAGCCGTCCTCACTGCTGGACCTTCGCACCATGGCCGTCAGCCGGCTGATGTTGGACAACTTCGACCACATCAAAGCCTACTGGATCTCGCTAGGCTTAGGCACAGCCCAGACCGCGTTGGGTTACGGCGCCGACGACCTCGACGGCACGGTCGGCGAAGAGAAGATCCACCACGAAGCCGGTTCCTCGGCCCCGAAATGCCTGACCATCGACGAGCTCCGCGCGGTGATCCTAGAATCGGGCCACCAACCGATCGAACGCGACACGCTCTACCGCCCGGTGAAACGCGACGGGGTGACGTGGATGCTTTGACACACTCCCGATCACGATAAGTTGCCCTTTAATGTTCCTCCCAATCCAGCGACCGCCGCACGGCCTCTTGCCAGCGTCGGATCAGGGCGGTTCGCTTCTCGTCGGAAATACTCGCTTGAAACTCGCGATCCAGGGCCCAGTTTTGGGCCACATCGTCGGTGTCCTGCCAGTACCCGACGGCCAAGCCAGCCAGGTAGGCCGCGCCTAAAGCCGTGGTCTCGGCCACCACCGGACGTTGCACGCTTACGTCCAACAGGTCGGCCTGAAACTGCATCAAGGGGTCGTTGACAGACGCCCCGCCGTCGACCTTCAACTGGGTCAGGGCCACGCCGGCGTCCTTTTGCATGGCGTCGACCAGATCGTGCGACTGATAGGCCATCGACTCGACCGCCGCCCGGGCAAGGTGTCCGGCCGTGGTCCCGCGACTTAGGCCGAAGACGGTTCCTCGTGCGTAAGGATCCCAGTGCGGCGCACCCAGTCCCACCAAGGCCGGCACGAAATAGACGCCGCCGGAGTCCTCGACCGTCGCGGCCAATCGCTCGACGTCGGCCGAGGACTCGATAATCCCCAATCCGTCGCGCAGCCATTGTACGACCGCCCCGGCAATGAATACCGAACCCTCCAGGAAATACGTGACCTTGTTGTCGAGCCCCCAGCCGATGGTGGTCAGCAATCGATTCTCCGATCGGACCGGTTTCTCGCCCGTGTTCATCAACATGAAGCAGCCGGTGCCGTAGGTATTCTTCGCACTTCCGCTGGCAAAGCAACCTTGCCCGAAGGCGGCCGCTTGCTGATCGCCCGCATTGCCGGCGATGGGAATCGGATCGCCGAACCACTGCGGGTCGGTCTGGCCATAGATTTCGCTGGACTGTCGGACCTCGGGCAGCATGGCCCGGGGGACGCCGAGAATATCGAGCAACTCGTCGTCCCAGTCGAGCGTGTGGATGTTCAGCAACAGGGTCCGGCTGGCGTTGCTGTAGTCGGTCAGATGACACTGCCCGCCGGTCAGCCGCCAGATCAACCACGTGTCGACCGTGCCGAAAAGAATCTCACCCCGCTGGGCCCGTTGTCGAAGCCCTTCGTGCGTGTCGAACAAGTGAGTGATCTTCGTGCCGGAGAAATACGGATCCAGCAGCAGGCCGGTCTTCTCGCAAAACGTCTCTTCCAGGCCGTCGGCCTTGAGCCGCTCGCAAACGGGCGCACTGGCTCGGCTTTGCCAGACCACGGCATTGGCCACCGGTCGGCCCGTGTTGCGATCCCAGAGGATAGTCGTCTCGCGTTGATTGGTCACACCCAAGGCGGCGATGTCTTGGGCCGTCAGCGACGCCTTGGCCAGGGCCTCTCGGGCCACGTCCAACTGCGAGGACCAGATGGCCTCGGGATCGTGCTCGACCAGCCCGGGCGCCGGCAGGATCTGCTCGAACTCCTGCTGGGCCGAGGCGACGATTTGGCCCTCATGGCCGAAGACGATGGCCCGGCTGGACGTGGTGCCCTGATCGAGTGCAAGGATGTATTTCGGCATCGGCGAACCTCCATGGGGAATGTTGTGCAAGGGCAGTTTAACGCCTTGGGCACCCTGGCCGCAAGGCACCCTTCCTTGCGAACAGGAGAGTGGAAAAAGGGGACTGGCTCCGAGCATCAGTAGATGCTAAACCCGCCGGAAA
>CAYYOX010000572.1:0-4755 GCA_964473065.1 uncultured Planctomycetaceae bacterium
CAGAGGAAACCCCTGGGGGGGGCCGGCCGGCAGGGCGCCGAGCACGCGAGTTCCCTCGCGGAACGGCCGATAGCCACCCCAGCCGCGCGTATTGTCGCCGACGTACTCGACGTCGATCTGCGTATTGGCCACGTCCAATTGCCACCCATAGCCGAAATCACCTTGTTCGTTCGCCCGCAAGGTGTCGTAGGTGCGACCGACGGTGATCGGAATGCCCGCCACCGGCACCTCCAGATCGACGAGCGAAAGGGCAAAGTTGCCAAGCTTCAAGCTGCCCTCGACGTTGACCACCACGGAGGTCGACGGAGTATAGCCGGAGCCGTCGTAAGCGGTCAGCCGGATTTCGTAGGGCCCGTTGGGCAGACTCGTAGGATCGAACTGGCCCAGGAAGCCGTCGGTGAAGTCCACAATCGCCGAGCTGTATGTCACATCGCGCAGCACCTGGAAACCATCGCTGCCGAGCGGGGCATATTCCAGGACATAGCGATCCAGGTCCTCGTCATTGATGCTACCCAACACGTTAACCGGCGCGGTGACCGCCTGATCCTCGACCAGCGACGTGATGTCAATGATAGGAACCTGGCCTTCCGGGTCTACGACCTGGATGGTAATATCGTCGGTGCCGGAGTTGCCGGCCGGATCGGTAGCCGTGGCCAGGACAGAGATGGTGCCCGATGCGGTCATGTCCACCACGACAGTGCCGTCGGCGCTGAGGACCTCGGGGTTGCCGTCAACCGTTAGCGTGATATTCTCTATGCCGACATTATCACGGGCGCTAACCTGAAAGGTCACGCTATCCCCCACCAGCACATCATAGGCACTGGCCTCGACGAATACCTCGGGAAGTTCGGCGTCGAGGGTGACGGTAACCATCAAGTTCTCTGTGTCGGATGCTCCAAAGATGTCGGTAGCAGTCACCTGGACCGTAAACGGGTTGGTGGTCTGGTTCGTAACTTCGGGCCAGTAGATGCGGCCAAGGCCGTCGATCTGCATGCCCGCGGGTGCATCCGTTAAACTGTACGTAAGCCGAGCACCGTCGGGATGGCTGGCCACCACGTCAATCCCGAACTCCGCGCCGAGGACGACCGTCACAGGCGGAATCGGTTCGACCGTTGGGACCTTGTCGATCACGAAAAGCTTGTACGACTGGGTGGTCGACATTGTTGGATCACCGTCGTCGGTCACGGTAATGACGATGTTGTATTCACCTGCGTCGTCCGGGGTCGGATCCCAACTTAACGTATTGGTACCGTCGATGAAGGACAAACCTTCTGCGGTTGGCTGATCAAGAGCATATGTCAACCCGTCGCCATCGGCGTCATTGGCAATGACCGAATAGCTATACGCCCCCTCCGTTTGGACATAATAGGGTGGCGTAGAGTCGATGGTGGGAACGTGGTTGTCGTCCTCACTGGAAACGATCAGGCTAAACACTTGGTCCACGTAGGCACTGGGGCCAATGGTGTTCGAGTCTCCCTCTGGGTCGATAAGCGAGTCTTGGGCGCGGACCGTGATAGTGTGCGTGCCGGTGCCAGTGGTCGGCGTCCAGGTGATCACTCCAGTCGTTCGGTCAATGTCCATCAATGCCGGATAGTCAACCCCTTCAGTTCCGATCAGGCTATACGTGACCGTATTGCCGTCGGGATCGAAGGCCTCGACGTCGTAGACATAAGGCACGTTTTCGATGGCCTGAGCCCGTGCGGCCGAGGTGATAATCGGCGGGCGATTGCTGCCGTAGACGCCGATAGTGAACTGCTGGACGTGCGAAGCCCCATAGATGTCGGTCACGCGTAATGCCACCTGATGGTCGCCTACGTCTTCGTCCCTGGGAACCCATCCAATCAGGCCAGTTTGCGAATCGATCATCATCCCGATTGGCCTTTCGTCCAGGCTCCAAAGCAACACATCGCCGTCCGCATCGTCCGCTTCGGCTTGATATCGGTAGAGGCCCTGTGGCGTGCCGCCGGTGAGCGGTTGGGAAGTGATCTCCGGCCATTGGTTGACCAGTTCCTGAACGACATAGATGTCATCAAATGTTCGTTGGGCCCATCCGCCGTACGGGTCGTCCACCCGGACAGTGAACGAATAGGGCGTCGACACAACCTGGGCGGCCGTCGGCGTCCAACTGATCATGCCCGTGCTGCTAATAGCCATTCCCGTTGGAGGTTGCCCAACCAGACTATACGTTAACTCCTTGTTATCATCGTGTGCTTTGACCTGATAGTAAAACGGGCGACCGAAGGGGATTAGCTTGCGAGTCATGTCGTCGATCGTCGGGGTGCCGTTCGCACTCGGAACGATGGCCGTTATGGCGACATGTTGCCATGCGACTCCCCCGCGTCCGTCCGAAACGAAGACGTCAGCACTAAAGACAGAACCCTCGATGCCTAGAGTCCAGTGGAACACCCCGGTCGAGTTCCACTCATAATAGCTCCCCATTTTATAGCCAAACGTCAAGACATCGCCGTTCGGGTCGCGGGCCTTGACTCTATACTCAATCTCCTCGTCGGCCAAGCCGATACTGGGCGGTTCGGAGAAGATCAGCGGGAAATAGTTCGGCCCTTCCACCGCCAATCGGAACGCCTGCAGGTCGAAGCCACCCTGGCCGTCGACCACCCGAATCATGATATCCTGAATGCCCTCGTCTTCCTGCCGTTGAGGTCTCCAAGCAATCAAACCGGTCGTGGCGTCGATGGCCATGCTTTCGGGCGCTACGGCCAGATCGAATGTCAACGCATCGCCGTCGGCGTCGGTTGCTTCCGCTTGATACAGATAGACGTCGTCTACTGCTGCCGTAAGAATTGGTGTGCTGGTGAAGTCCGGGTAGTGATTGATATAGCCCGCGGGAAACGTTACATTGATCGTGAACGTCCGGGCATCCGAACCGCCTTGTCCGTCGAGCACGGCCACGGTAATGTCGTGTTGGCCGTCTTGCGTTACTGTGGGCGTCCAAGAGAGGACACCCGTATCCTTGTCGATCGACATCCCGCCCGGCGCATCAGTCAAGAAATAGAGCAGCGGGTCACCGTCCGGATCCGTTGCCGCCACCGCGTAGCCGTAGTCGCGGTCGACCTCCGCATCCGGCAGCGAGATGGTGCTGATCACGGGTTCCTGGTTAACCCCTCCCACGTCGTCGACGTTGACAGTATACTCCTGCTCATCAAAGCCGCCTCGACCGTCCTCCACGCGGACCGTGAAACTGTACTCTCCCACGGCGGTTGGCGTCCAGGTAATCTCCCCGGTGTTTGCGTCGATGGTTGCTCCGGGGGGCATCTGTGTCAGCAGGTAAGTCAATTCGTCTCCATCAGGATCAATGGCCTCGGTATTATAGAAATAACCGAAGTTGATGATCACGGGAATCGTGCCCAACAAGGTGTTAGTGCCTGGATGAACGAATCTCAGATCATAATTGTGCGAACTTCCGTCGCCGGTAAACGTCACCTGAAACTCGACGGCCTGACCCACCGGCACATGTCGTTGGATTTCGGGCTCGGCGCTGGTGAATGTGGGATCGAACGCTTCGATCCTCACATCGATTACCGGGTTAGTGACCGCTGCCTTGATTGCCGTAGCGATCACATCGGCGAGCCCCTCGCCTTGATCTGGATTGTCCGGATCGAAGGGAATGTCGAAGTAAATCGGCATGTCTGGCTGGATATCATCTCCCAGCGGGTTTGGAATAACACTGCCCGATCGATTCACCGCCCCGGTGACAGTTGCGAAAGCCTTCAGTAGGCTTTCGGGAGAGACAACTCCAAACTCATTATCAAAGCCCAATCCGATAACCAAAGCGCCGAGATCGACCAAGGCCTTAACTGTGCCGCTAATCGTCGCGCCGGCACCGAAAGGCGTCGTGTTGGCATCCGGGTTTGAAGACTTGCCATACGTGAAACTGTCGAAGGAGGCAGACTCTCCTGCCGCACCCACGATGGAAATTGGATCTTCCGTGACCGGATCTACCTCTGGTTCTTGCTGGTAAACAGTTGCGTCGTCGGTACTCAGCAAAATGATCTTCAATGCCTCCGGCCGAAATCCAGCCCCGCCTAGTGCGTCTTCAACACCAGCTGTTGGTGCTAGAACAAAACGTTGTTGTTCCTCCGCCGTATGGTCGTCAGAGTCATTTGAAACGTAGATGTAGGGATCGCCTGGATGCAAATCCTCTGTGAAGGAGCTGAACGGCGGCACGTCACCCGTGTCTTCAGGTTTTAGTTGTGTTTCCACAAGCCCTGCCACTCCAGAGCCTAACTTTCCAGCTTCCCCAAAGTCAGGTGGATCAGGCGCCTGTCCGTTTCCGTTGAATCCCACACCGGTTGCAGTTTGGTACAGTGCTTCAACGATCGGCTCAACTGTATCGCCACCACTTCCAAATGCTGTGCGGGCAAGGGCTGTGGTAAGCGACTCTATGAAGAATGCTGAATCTGTACTAACAACTGGTTGGTTCAAGGTGAATGGGCGGTTGGTGTACCAGCCCTCGTTGTGATTTGCGCCTGAAACGCCGCCATACTCTTCAAACCGGCCTACGCCAAAGGCGAGGCTTACACCAGGCAGAGACTCTTGTAAGTCTCCAACAATACCGGCAAACACGTTCTTGATCTGCGGCCCTATCGCCTCCATGCTGCCCGTGTCATCAAGCAGATAGAAGACATCGACGGGTAGATACGTCGAGCCCGGAGGAATGCCGGTCGGCGTGACAGTAACGGTCATTGCAACCGTGTCGCCGGGATCCAAGGTGAGTAGGATAATGTTCGGGGCGAC
>CAYYOX010000573.1:0-4753 GCA_964473065.1 uncultured Planctomycetaceae bacterium
CACGCCGATCGCGCTGCAGGCCGTCGATGCCGAAGGACGTTCCGAGTTGAACGAGATGTCGTGGATCTACGTCCGTCCGGGCGAGCGACGCGGTTGCGTCGGCTGCCACCATACGCGGCAAGCCACGCCAGTCCGCTCGGACCGCCTGCCCATGGCGTTTCGCACGCGGCCGTTGAAATTGCTCGGTCGAGGCAAGCCGCACCATTTCCGCGGCAACAACCCGGCCGTCACCGGCCTGATGGAATTGCAATTCGACCGCTACCGCGAGGTGGCCGGGATCAATCGGCACGGCCAGACGGCCGATCCCTTGGCCACGATCCGGCAGGAGGCGGCCGCGCTGGCAGCCCAGTTGCGCGATGCAAATCCCGACACAAGGATCTCGGCGGCGCAGCGTTTATCGATCTTCCGCGACCCGGCTGCCGCAGCCGCGTTGGCCGCATGTCTTCGCGACGACGTGCGCGAGGTCCGCGTGGCCGCCGCCATGGCACTGGCCGCTTGCGGCACGCGCGAGTCGGCGCCGGCATTACTAACCGCCTTGAACGATCCGGCCCCCTTGGTCGCCCAAGCGGCGGCCGTGGCCCTGGAGAACCTGACCGGCCATGCACGGCCCTTCGATGCCTTTGCCGAAATGCCACAACGAAACCAACAGGCTCGGGCGTGGCGGCAGTGGTTCATTGAGGCCGGTTGGCAGAAGATCGAACAAGATCTCGTCGCGCGGCTCGGCAGCGACAACCGCGACGTGGTTCGCCGCGCGGCCGTGGCATTGGGTCATACGGGTGGTGATGCGGCACGCGGGGCCTTGCGGCAATACGTTGCCCGCGAACGAAACAACAACCCCTTGCCCGCGTGGCGCCAGGCCGGGAACCGAGGCGACGCGGCCCGGTTCAATTCGCTCTCGGATGTCAACCCTCGCACCTTGCAGGCCGCCACGCGAGCGATCGGATACCTGGGCGATACGGCGTCCGTGCCGCTGCTGGCCGAAACATTGGCCACTCACAGCGACCCGGCCACCGGCAACCTGTTTCTCGCCGAAGCGGCCGTGGAAGCCTTGGGCCGAATCGGCACGCCCGAGGCCGAGGCCGCCATGATCGCGGTCTTCGCCGGACTGAAGGTTTACCCCGACTTCACCTACTGGTACGGTGACCACGAGGCCCTGATGTCCTGTCATGCCTCGCCCGTGCATTACTTCACAATCGAAGCGCTCGATGCGATGGGCTCGACCGGGGCCGGCCGGATCGTGCCGCACATGATCCGTTGCGTGCCGATCGATCCGGATCGCGCGTTACTGCTGGGTAGCGACGATTGCGAAACGCTCACCGGCCGAGTCATCCGCCGCCAAGGAGCCGGACCGGCCGTGGTGGAAACCTGCCTGGCCATCCTCGGTGATCCGGACGCCAAGCCGAACAAGGAGATTCAAGAGGCCCTCTCGACGACCATTCGATGCTGGGGCGGACACCCGGGTCCCGAGAATCGGGCCGCACAAATCCTCTCCTTGGTCTGTCGCGATGCACGCTACGAACCGCGAATTCGGGCCGCCTTCGAGCGCTATCGGGCCAAGTCGACCGACATCAAACGCGTGTTCGATACGGGCATCCCCATAGTAGACGCCTTGCCTGTGAAGCACTGGGTCTGTTTCTATCTGGCCCGAACCATGGGTAATCTGAAAGATCCGCAATCGGTCGCGTCGCTCATCGCCTCGCTCGAACATCAGCCGACCGAGGCCGCACAGGGACGTCCCGACCCGTTAGGCCCGGGCGTAATCTTCCTGCACAACGACCTGACACCCTGTTGGCGTGCGGCCGCTGCTTGGGCTTTGGGGCAGATCGGCGATCGTCGGGCCGTGCCGGCCCTGTTGGCTACGGTCGGCAACCTGGAAAACGCACCCGACACCCGCCACGCAGCCGCCGAAGCATTAGGCCAAATCGCCGACCCGTCAAGCCTTATCCCGCTACGCCGTCTGGCCGCCGATTACCCGGAAGTTTCGACACGACGCGCGTTGCGTAAGGCGTATATTCAATGCACTCAAAAGAAGCAATCCGTGGCCGCGAATTAGTACGACGAGTGTTTGGACTCAAGCCAACCAACCCCATAGGTCAACGTGAAATGAGAACCGCAATCACCATCATTGCTTTGAGCGTTGCAGCCTTGGTGGTCGCGTGCCCGCTACCCTCGCAGGCGAAAGAGCCGGTCGCGAAGCCCAACTTCGTGATTATCTTCACCGACGATCAGGGATACGGCGACCTAGGCTGCTACGGCTCAGAAACGATCCGCTCGCCCCGGTTGGATAAGCTGGCGGAGGAGGGGACCCGTTTCACCAACTTCTACGCTCAAACCGTATGCGGTCCGTCACGCTCAGCGCTGTTGACGGGCCGTTATCCGATACGTAGCCGTGGGTGGAGTATGCCCGAGAGCGAGATCACCTTGGCGGAACTCCTTCGGCCGGTCGGCTACACCACCGGCTGTATCGGCAAATGGGACGTCTCGGATCGCAAACCGATCGTCGAGCGAATGCCCAACAACCAGGGGTTCGATTACTATTGGGGAACCCTGGGAGCCAACGATGACGGCAGCGTCCGGTTGCACCACAACAATCAGGCGATCGGCGCTACCAAGGACATGGCCAGCCTGACGCGACGGTATACGGACAAGGGCATCGAGTTCATCAAAGCCAACAAGGACGGGCCGTTCTTGCTTTATCTTGCACATACCATGGTCCACTCGGTGATCGACGCCTCGCCCGAGTTCAAGGGAAAGTCTAAGGGTGGACTCTACAGCGACTGCGTCGAAGAGATCGACTATCATACGGGCCGCCTATTGGACGCGATCGACGAACTGGGATTGCGAGACAACACGATCGTGATCTTCACCACGGACAACGGTCCCTGGAACAACTTTCAGGAAGTGTTGCGGCCGAAGCACAACGGGGCCGTCGCGTGGGGTTCGTCCGGGCCGTTGCGCGAAGGAAAGGGTTCGACCTACGAAGGCGGTTTCCGCGTGCCGTGCATCGTCCGCTACCCCGGCCACGTACCGGCAGGTCGACTCAGCCACGCCATCTTCTCCACGCTGGACTTCATGCCGACCTTCGCGAATCTTGCCGGCTATGAGGTCCCCAACGACCGGGCCATCGACGGCGTCGATCAGACCGCCTTGTTGTTTGGCAAAAGCCAAGCCGGGGCCAGGGATGACTTCTACTACTTCTGCCAAAACGAGTTGCACGGGGTGCGCAAGGGAAGATGGAAGCTGATGCTACCCGATCGCAAGAAGTTTTGGCACTGCGTCAAAGACCGGGGCTCCGGCGCCGTTGAACTGTATGACTTGGAATCGGATATCGGCGAGAAGAACAACGTGGCCAAAGAACACCCCGAAATCGTCTCCGAGTTGCTGGCCCTGACAAAGGCCTTCCAGACGCCGAACTAGGACGACAACTCAGAATGTCTGGTGATCACGAAAGGCATAGTGTGATAACGCAAGAACGAGTTACTCGCCGCCGGTTCCTGGGTGCCACGGCGGCGACTGCCGGCGGGATGTTGAGCCGGGGCACGGTCGGGCGTGGCGCCGAGGACCTCGTTTCCACGGCCGAGTTCCCCTCGACGGATCACTTCTGGTATCGCCCACAACCGGACGGTCTGTTTGTCGACTCGCAGCGCGACAATAAGGCGTTCGGTTATGCGGACGGGAAAGTGTTGCTGTCCGAAGACAACGGCCGCACCTGGCCGCATAGCATTGGGTTTGCCGACGCTCGTCATATCGTGTTTAGCTGCATTCTCAAGAACGGCAACATCCTCTTCAGCGCGCTGGCAAAACTGTACCTCAGCACGGACAACCTGAAAACGTACAAGCAGATTACGGTCAAGAATGCAGACGCTTCGGATTACGTCCAGCATACACCGAGAAACAGTGACCTGCCCGGCTGGTACTTTCACAGCCTCCCGGGCGTCAACACGTTTGATGTCAACGGTTCGGAGATGCTGATCTGGGGGAACTATTGCAACGTGATTGGCGGCGCGTCGCCGGTGAACATCTACTACTCGACCGACCACGGGCAGACCGTGAAGATCGCGTATTCCTTCGGCCAGAATCCCCACTATCGAGACGACGGCTCCGACGGCGGAGGCCCGGGAGGTACGCCGCTGGGCGATCCGAACAACCGGGTCTTTTGCCGCCACATTCACGATGTGGCGTATAACCCGGCCGAAGATGCGTTCTATGCCTGCACGGGCGACTCCGACCGGCCGGAGGGACGCGAGTGCCACTGGCTGCGAGGTGTTTATGACGCCGGCAAGGACACGTGGCAATGGAAGGCCATCGTGTCGGATGCCATGAACTCGCGGTACAAATGCGGCGGGCTGAACTTCGTCGATGGAAAACTCTACTGGATCAGCGATGCGAACGGCCCCGAGCCGTACGACCGAGGAATCTTTCGGTGCGACCCGGCCGATATTGCCGATCCCGCGAAGCACACGCTGCTGTTCAATCCGGGGGTCGAGTCGGCCAACATGATTATCCAAGACGGCGTGATTCTGGCGTCGCATTGCGCGCCCGCGTCGCCGTTGGGTACGGGATTCATCGTTTCCCTGGATATGGGTAAGACCTGGGCCCAATACGATCTCAAGGAATTCGGCAGGCGGTCACCCGGCCGCTTCAACAGAAAGAACGGTGAAGGATGGTTCCGCGTGGACCTGAGATCCGGTTGGGTCACGCCCGCCGAGATGATGTTCATAAAACCGAAGAAACGTTAGACTTTGTAAGAACT
>CAYYOX010000574.1:0-4743 GCA_964473065.1 uncultured Planctomycetaceae bacterium
GAGGCAGCGTGTTGTACGCCTTATCGATACATTTCGGCGGCAGCAATTCACGATCTTCGCAAAAGGCGACGAAAATGATTCGGTCGAGGAGTTTCTGAGTGATGTGAATCGCCAGATCAAGGCTCTTGCCTTGCTCATGACAAAGGTGCTCGATCAGACTCGCTCGCTCCTGGCTGTAGTGGCTATATAGTTCACTGCCGACTTCGCGCTGTCGGTTCTCCGTCCTTTCCAGAAGTTCCGGTGCCCGGAGTGTGCGGCCTGAAAGCGGACGCACTAGGCCTCCTCGCTCGAACAGGCAGTAGAACCGGCGAAACGTCTTCAGATCACGAAGGTCTTGAAGTTTGAATACCTCATAGGCAAGCGGCGTCTTGTCCCGATGGTAGAGCCGGAAGGAGACGAAGTTGCTGACGATACCCCAAGGGCAATCGGGCAGAGCATTGAGATAATCCCAACATTGCTGAACCGGTGTTCGTCCGTTGAATTTGTCTTTGTCAAGGTTGACGTGTGCCCCCTTGAGCTCCATGACCACCAAAGGCGAACCTTCCGCACCGGGTCGGAAATTGCCGAGCGCACCGTCGGCTATACCGACACCGGGAACCGTGAAATTGCGTTGGCGTTGATAATCGTCCGGACTTTCAGTCACTCCCTGATATCCGAGTGCTTCACCGAATACTTCATGCAGAAAATCGGCATCCAACGCCGTCTCTTTCTTGGCTAAATGGCCCTCATGTTCGAGATCAGCCCAATGCTTGACGATTTCGTGCGAGTCGTCTTGCTGCTGGCCTCGGTAGAAGACTTTTTCAGCCTCCTCGGCCAAGAATCGTCGAAGAATCAGTCCGGAACGTCTGCGGCTTTCCGACGATGCAAACAGATTTGGGCCGATTTCGTCTTTCCGCCCGGTCTTTTTACGTTTTCCCATTCTGCATAAACCCTAGAATATGCCCATATTGTGATCATCCGCAAGCAAAACAGGCTGGCAGTTTACCACTTCGCACCAGGCGGTGTCCAGCACTTGGGCCGGGTTGTTCGGGGCCGCTGGGTAGTGGCCAATCATCGTTCCACCGGGACAAGCCCGGCGGTGACGTCAAGGCGGACGAAGCGTCTACGGGATTATGGGGGCGTGTCGTACGTGAGCTTGAGATCGTCGAGATAGACGGATCCTTTGCCGGCGCCGACGCCCTTTGAACCGACCACCATGAAGGCTACGAACAGAGTATCGCCGTCGGCGCTGAGTTCCAAGGACGCGTCGAAGGTCTGCCAGCCGGGTACGCCGCCACGCAACAACGTGCCGTACTCGACCTTGGTAAACGTACTGTTCGCCAAGACCACCGAGACCTGGAATTTGGGGTCCAGCGTCGAGGTATCCATGGCGCCGGATAAACGCACGGTAATTCCGCTGGAATCAGGCTGCGGGGCGACCCGGGTGATGATGAACGTGCTGGCGTCCTCGATCGTCTGATCGTCTTTGATGTTCCAGCCAATCGGGTGCCATCGCAGACTGTGGGAACCGGTGCGGGCGCGCTCCTTGGTCACGGCGATGGCATTTCCGCCGAGGCTCGAGGTCAACCACGACTTGGGGCCGATGACGTTGTTGGCTGCTTCCGAAAGGTCTCCGGCCTCGAATCCTCCGTTGGAAAGTCCGCTGGCGAGCTGCCGCGGTTTGGCCGGTGGCAAGGGCCGGAGTTCGCCGCGGCGGTAACTCGCCAGCGAGTTCTTCAGAATGTCGTAGCCCGGCTTCTTGGCGCCGTCTTCATCCATCAGCCCCAGAGACGTTAGGTAGCGCATGAAGGGTTCGTGCTCCAAAAGTGCTTTGTCGAGAAAGCCTTGCAAGGCTTGCTTGGTATGCGCATAAGGCCAATCGATATGTGACAACCACGAGACTCCGAGGATTCGGTCTTCCTTGCCTACTAGCCAGGCAACCAACTGTTCGATGAATTGGGCCTGTAGCTCGGGCGAGGAATCGATCGATTCGTGGGTCGCGCAGCCGATCTCGGTAATCAGGACCGGCTTGGCTGAAGCCAAACGCAAGATGTCATCCAGGGCGGTGGCGAAGTAATGGGGATGGTCCGGATCGAGTGCTTTGGCCGTGGGGGATTTCGAGAGCGAACTATTGGGCGTGTAGTAGGTGAAGGCCAGGTAATCACAGTACGGTTCGAGGTCCCGCCAATAGGCCGCGGCCCCGTTGCGAGAGAGCACCACGCCGACGCGAATTTTCGGACGTACTTCGCGAATGACCTCGGCGCCCTTTTTGACAAAAGCGAGGTATGCCTGCCATTCACTTTTATGACCGCCAAAATAACTGCCTACCTCGTTGCTAAGATTCAGGAAATCGATGGAGTCCCCGTACCTGGCCAGGAAGGCCCGTAGAAAGGCTTCCCAGCGGACCAGCAGCTCGGGATCGTCAAAAGGCTTTCCCTTGAGGTATTTTGGAATATGTTTCTGATCCATGTGGACCGTCGTATTGGTCAGCGAGATGGCAAAACCCTTCTGCTTCAGACTCTCAAGGTGTTTCTTAAACGGATCGTTGTCTGCAAAGCCCTTCCAGAAATAGGCTCCCGGCTGGGGCTCCTTCCACTGGAAAATCGTGGTGAAGAAGTCCAGTTGAAACTCCTCGGCGATAGCCCGGTCCTTCGTGTGATCTTGGCTCGGAACCCCATTGAGCCCGAAAGGAATGGTAGTTCCCTTGTCGGCGTTTTGGGCCTCCGGCTTCTGGTCTTCTGCGTCGACACTGATTGCCGTCGATGCAAACCCTAGGGCCACGGCAATGAACAAGAACGTGCATCGTAGTCTCAGCTTCTTCATGGTCAATTCTCCCAATGGTTACCCACGCATGGCGCAGCCGGAATCGATTCTCGGCAACCGAGGTGGTAAAGGCCCCAGTATAATCCAAGACTTCGGGCAAAACCAGCACCCCGCGCGTAGGAACTGCCAAGAATCCCGAAATCGTGCGGAATCCAACCCGAAGCGAAGGTCCGTCAGGCCGAGCCCTGACCTGCGTGGTTATGGGCCAAGCAGGATTCAAGGTAAATCCTGCGGGTTTTGTCGGAAATCAAGCGTTGCTTGTGTGCGACGTTCGGCCGAACTACAATAGGGCCCGGCGTGAACCGTCGAAAGAGGATCCGGCAGCGGATCGTGGCATACCACTTTACTCGAAGGGAGTATCAAGATGAGACGAACGACAACCTTGGCCGTTTTGGGGATTCTGTGCCTTGCCGCCGCCGCAATCGCCACGGAAGGCGACATTTTGATCGCCGACTTCGAGGGCGACAACTATGCCCAGTGGAAAGTGACCGGCGAGGCCTTCGGCCCCGGTCCGGCGAAAGGCACGTTGCAGGGCCAAATGGAGGTCAGCGGGTTTCAGGGCAAGGGATTGGTCAGCAGTTTCTTCGAAGGCGACGGCACGACCGGCACGCTCACTTCGCCCGAGTTCAAGATCCAACGGAAGTTCATCAACTTCCTACTCGGCGGCGGGGCGCATAAAGATCAGACTTGCATCAACCTATTGGTCGACGGCAAGGTCGTCCGCACGGCCGCCGGTCCCAACGAACAGCCCGGCGGTAGTGAAGAACTCGACTGGCACGCTTGGGACGTCGCCGATCTGGCCGGCCAGCAGGCGGTGATCCAGATTGTCGATCAGGCGACCGGCGGCTGGGGACACGTCAACGTCGATCATATCATCCAATCCGATCGCAAGTCGTCGCTCGAGACGATCGCGCGTGAACTGACGGTCGACAAGCCGCTGTTGCACCTGCCCGTGAAGACGGGGGCCAAGAAACGGCTGATGCGGCTGATCGTCGACGGCAAGATGGTCCTGCAATTCGAGATCGAACTAGCCACCGGCGAGCCCGACTTTTGGACGTACACCGAAGTCGACAAGTACCAGGGCAAGACGCTACGGATCGAGGCCGACAAGATGCCGGCCGATTCGACCGTGCTGGACACGTTGAAACTGGCCGACGGCCGGCCCGACCCCGAGGGCACGTACAAGGAAGAGTTCCGCCCGCAGTTCCACTTCAGCCCGGCCCGCGGTTGGACCAACGACCCTAACGGGATGATGTACTACGACGGCGAGTATCACCTCTTCTTCCAGCACAACCCGTTCGGCGTCAACTGGGGGAACATGACGTTCGGCCATGCCGTGAGCCGCGATATGTTCCACTGGCAGCAGTTGCCCGACGCGATTCATCAGGACAAGTTAGGTACGATCTTCTCCGGCTCGGGCGTGGTGGACCATAACAACACGGCCGGTTGGCAGACGGGCGAGCAGAAGGTAATGGTCTGCATCTACACGTCGGCGGGCGGGACCAACGCCGAATCGGCCGGCCAGCCGTTCACCCAATCGATCGCCTACAGCAACGATCGCGGCCGGACCTGGACCAAGTTCGACGGCAACCCGGTGCTCGGGCACATCGCCGGCAGCAACCGCGATCCGAAAGTGATTTGGTACGAGCCGACCAAACGTTGGATCATGGCCCTGTTTCTCGACGGCAACGACTTTGCGATCTTCACTTCGCCGAATCTCAAGCAGTGGACGCGCACTTGCGACGTCCCCATGCCAGGCACGGGCGAGTGTCCCGACTTCTTCCCCTTGGCCGTCGACGGCGATAAGAGCAACGCCAAGTGGGTCTTCTGGGGCGCGAACGGCAACTACTATATCGGCAGCTTCGACGGCGAGAAGTTCACGCCCGAGAGGAAGTTACTCAAGAGCAAGTGGGGCGAGCAGTGGTACGCCGCGCAAACGTT
>CAYYOX010000575.1:0-4726 GCA_964473065.1 uncultured Planctomycetaceae bacterium
ATAGAGCATGGCGGCATCGGGCGCATCATCGAGCGACTTCAGTTTCCGAGGAAACTCTTCAGCAATCTGCTGGGCATACCGCGACCGCTTCGAGGACCCCGGCCCCTTGAGCACGCCCAGCGGAATGTCTCCCCGACCGAAATACTTGTTCAGCGCGCTGAGACAGAGCGGGCTCCACGGGTTCTTCGAGGAGACCCCCGTCGCAAGGATCTCGGCCTCGCCCGAATCCGCCAGTGCGTGCAGTAAGACGACCGTCCCAACGTCATCCACGTCACCCATGATGTCGGTGTCAAAGATCAACCGCACCGTCGGCGACTCTGTCGCGGTAGCGAACGCATCCACGGCCATCCACACCGCCAAACAAGCCATCGTCATTGTTTTCATCGCACGGGTCCGTTGAACAAAGGATACGGTAGCTCCCTTCCAAGCAACTTGGCTTTCGCCCACCCGTCGGCTTCGATCATCGCGACCGGCCACGGGCCAACCGCTACCGGTAGTCTGCTGGATCGTGCAGGCCGGCCCAATCACGTTCAGCCAGTATCATACTTCGTACTGGATGTGTCAAACGGCCCACCCCGGCTCCGTCCCCCACTATTCGGTTGTTGTCCTAGTCGTCGGCTTTACACGGCATGGCCCCGTTGGTCGTGCCGAGCTTGGATTGCTCGTCACTTGGAATCACCATTACGCGCTCTTTTGCGTTGCCGCACCTTCTGAAGCTTTCTTTTCAATTCTCTATTTTCGCTCTTCAATCGTTCGATTTCCTGTTCTTGCAACGCCTGGATGACCTTGCGCTGCTGTTGGATCATTTCGGCCTGCTGGCCGACTGTGCGAAATGCCGTTTTGTAGCCAAACGGATCGAACTCGCTGCTCATGGTTGCTAGCGATTTGGCAATAATCCCAACGAGACCATCCGGCGAGTTTGCGAAGCGTTCGAACGCTTCGCCGGCTTTGCGCAGATCTGCCGCCGCTTGAGCCATTTCGCCAATGCGAAAAAGACCGGTCGCCGTAGATTGAACTGATGACTTTGCCGGGTCCCGAGGTGGTTCTTCCGCGAATGAGCTATTGGCGGGAAACAGCAGGAAAACAATCCCTGCAACTTGTAGAGCAGCACGAGGAGACATTTCGATACCCTATTGTTTGATTCAGAACCAGTAGACTTGGCCACCTGCCGCAGTTCAATCTTAGCTGGCTGGTATCCAGATCGCAAGTCGAAGAAGACACGCGGCCCGACGCACCGCATCGAACCCATCCGACAGCCGGCAGGAGGGCTTCGCGGAAGACGCCAAGTCCCGTGGGAGTGGTCGCCGCCAGGCAAGCCGATTACCTCAGCGGTGCGACAAAGAGCAAGATGACAAAGAAGTGGCAGGCACTGCCGGCAATCACGAATAGGTGCCAGAGGGCGTGAAAGTAGCGAACGTGGTTGTCAAAGACCAAGAAGACGGTTCCCACGGTGTAGCACAAGCCGCCGATGAGCATCCACCACAGCCCGGCCTCGGGAACCAGGCCGACCAAGGAAGGCGCGGCCGCGACCCCCATCCAACCCAGCACAACATAGATCCAGATCGAGGACGCATCGACGCGGTGTGCCAGCAGGATCTTCGAGAGGAAGCCGAACATCGCAATGGCCCACATGACAGCCAGAAACAGCCACCCGGGGCCGGTGCGTAAGAACACCAGAGAAAACGGTGTATAGGATGCTGTGATTAGCACGTAGATAAAGCCCTGGTCGAGCATCCGAAACAAGCGTTTCGGGTTCGGGGACGAGCAACTGTGCGACAACGTGGACATCGCGTACGTGGTCACCAAGCTAGCCGCATAGACCATGCACCCCAGCAAGCGCCAGGCGTCTCCCTCCCGAAGAACCCAAATCGCCATCACGATCGCGCCCAGGACACTCAGTAAGAAACCCAAGCCATGGGTAATCGTGTTGGCGACTTCTTCCGGGTCACGGGACCAATCTAACAGAGGGTTGATCCAGTCGTTCTCTAGTTTCACGTTTGATCCTCGCGACGGCCCACTCTCGAAGCAGAGAGGAGCCGGAGGCGTCGTTCGTTCGCCAGTGATTGTCCGACCAAATGCTGAGCCCCATCAAAGGTTGGGAAAACGACGTATCCGAGCAACCCCGGCACAACCGTTTTTTGCGACGGCGACAACTGCCTGTTGCTCGTCACCCGATTGAGGATGGACTCCGGCGTCACCTGCGTCAAGACATCCCCCCAAAGGGATGTTTCAGGTGAGGTCGATTTACGGCGCGTCCGAGAAATCAAATCGGGCTTCCGACGACTTCCTGGCACGGCGACTCGCGAACTCCCGTCTTGATCAGCGGTCGTCAACATCTGCGCGCGCAACGGGGAACGTGTCCTCGGTATCGCTTTCCCACGAGGGGTTAAACCGACCTTAACATTCCCCCTGACCGACTTGCCTAACCCGAGAGGAAAGACCATCACCGGTCGGGATCTCCAGGACGCCCACGCGGCTTATCGCCGTCGCGTCCGCGCACCCTGCCGGGATGTTCTTTTCCTTCGCTAATCGCCTTCATTAATGCCTTGAGCTGCGCCACCTTCTTGGGATATTTCTCAGCCAGGTTGGTTGTCTCGCCGATATCCGACTCTAGGTCATAGAGCTCTTCGACTTCCTTGCGATTATTGTCTTTGAAGAATTGTGGGGCGATAGTCTTGTGCTTGGCCTTGAGGTATTTCCATTTTCCCTGACGAACGCCGTTGCCCTGATAGAAGTAAGTGACGCGAGCGCCCGCTTTGCTCTTGCCAAGCAATAGATCAGTCTGGTCGACTCCGTCTATGATACGATCATCAGGAACTTTGAAACCTGCCAGATTGGCGAAAGTCGGCAGGAAGTCGATCGTGGCAAAGATGGCGTCGGACGTTTTGTTGTGCGGAACTTTTCCCGGCCAACGTACGATGCAGGGTACGCGGGAGCCGGCTTCGTAGGGCGTGCCTTTGCCGTCGCGCAAGGGGCCGGCGTCGCCCCAGAAAATTGACCCCTCGGGATGACCTTTCTTGGTGTTGGTATAGGCAGGCTGGTTCCATGGCCCATTGTCGGTGGCATAGATCACAAGCGTATTCTCTCTCAGGCCAAGCGCATCTACGGTATCTAAGAGCCGACCCGTTTCATAATCGAACTCCTCTACCACATCACCGTAAAGGTCACCCTTGGATGTGCCTCTGAATTTCTTTGAGGCATCAATAATCGTATGCATCATTGTATGGGCCAGATATAAGACAAATGGTTTTTCCTTATCTCGTCTGTTTTTAAGATAATCTATGCTCTTGTCTGTATAAAGTTTGGTCAGAGAACCCATATCTCTCGTGCCGCCTGCGGGTTTGTTGTTTTCATGGAATGCAACGCCGCCGCCATCGTTCGCACCAAGGGGCCCGAAGTAGTAATCAAACCCCTGCGCATTCGGCATACGGTCAATAATCGCCTTGCGGTTTGAAACATCCCACTTCCCAATGCAGGCCGTCTGGTAACCGGCATTTCTGATCAGTTCGGCAAAAGTAATTTCGGTGGCCGGCATGTTCCAACCTTTGCTACGTATTGGATAACGGCCCGTGAGAAGTGCCGAGCGTGACGGCCCACAAACGGACTGCGCATAGAAGTTGGTAAACATGGTCCCCTCTTTCGCCAACTGATCCATACGCGGAGTTTTATTCGTCTTCGATCCATAACAGCCGAGGTCGGCGTACCCCTGATCATCGGTAAAGATGATCAGGATGTTGGGCTTGATCGGCACCTTGGAATCCGCCGACGCCAGGCAGGCGGGTATGACCCATGCCACAACAAGTGCAGCGGTGGTTTTCCAGAACTTGCGTCGGTTATAACGGTGATGTTTCATTGTACTTCCTTATGTCTAGCTGCTCAATTTTTGCCAGGCGTCCATGGGCTATTGATAGGGATTTGAATCCCCACGACAATCCAGAGTCTACCCTGAGTGGGGTGGGTTTGCAACCGAATGGTCCCGAAACTCGTGAGAACCCGTCCCGCAGCCCTTCTGGGCGATGCGGCCTGCGGTCCACTGCACCAAAGAACTCACTCCCCCAACACCCGCCTCACATACCCATCAACAGCCAACTCCAAATCCTCGTCGCTGAACTCGTCATAGTCGGGCGATTGCGAACTCACCTCGATTAACCGAGTCACGGCAAGGTAGAAATCCAACACCATCTTGCTGCCGGGCCGTGCTTTCCGAGCCGCGTCGTGGGCATCTTTCCATGAGGCAACGAACGCGCTGAGCCCGCCCATCCTGCGGACCATCACTTGCGTGATCTTGGCAAGGAACGCCACATCGTTATGTCGGTCCTTCAATTGCTGGTTGAACGTGGTCAGTTCTTTGTGCCGCTGTTGTCTGTTGTACTCGCGCATGTAGGCGCACCAGCATGCTTTGCACTCGTTATGGCGCTCTTCGCCATTGCGGCTACGGAGGCGGAAGTCCTCGGTGGGTCGCTCGTCTCCACAGACATGGCAGGTTTTGGTTTCCATTGATCTCTGCTCCGGTTAGGTGGGTGGTTCTTGGTTCCAAACTGGCCAGGACTCGGCATGGTGGCAGTAACTGCCGGGCGCGAATCCTGGTGATTGCCTCTATGTCATCCATTGTACCAGTGAACCATTCTCCGGCTCAGGGCAGTTGGTGTTCATCGCGGCCGTTTACGTGAATACTGCCACGATTCTCAATCCCTGAGGCAAGTCGGCGTCTACGTACAGTACAGGC
>CAYYOX010000576.1:0-1143 GCA_964473065.1 uncultured Planctomycetaceae bacterium
ATGCGGCCGAAGTGGACCAGACGACTCGCGGCCGGTCGCCCGACGGTGTTGGCCCCTGGCTGTATCCCGACCAACCCACGCCCGGCGGGCCGAACAGCTTCGATTTTCACGACGAGATCGTGATCAACGAGATCATGTACCACCATGCGCCGCTAGGGACGACGCCCGGGACGCCGTCATTAGAGACCCTGTTGCCGGTCGAGGCCGTTTGGGCCTACGAAGACTCGGGCGTCGATCTGGGGACGGCGTGGCGTGAAGTCGGTTTCGACGACGCGGCCTGGTCGACCGGTCCGGCCTTGTTGTACGTCGAAGATGCCGCGCTGCCAGCCCCGAAGAACACGCCTTTGTCGCTCGGGCCGACCACGCACTACTTCCGCACGGAATTCGATTTCAGCGGGGATCCTGCGGAGGCGGAACTGCGGTTGCGGCACATTGTTGACGACGGGGCCGTGTTCTATCTCAACGGACAAGAGGTCGACCGGTTCAGCATGCCCGAAGGGGAAGTGACTTACGATACGCTCGCCTCCCCGGCGGTGGGCGATGCCGTCTACAGCGGCACGATTCTGCTGCCGACCGAGGCCTTGCTGGTCGGGCGAAACGTGTTGGCCGTCGAAGTTCATCAATGGGCTGCCGCTAGTGCGGCGTCGGCCGGGGTGTTGGACGCGGTGGCCGACCTCGACCTGAACAACGTGCTCAAGGCCATCAACTTCGGCGACCCACTCGGCAGCACCGGTGGCGGCGGCGAACTTCCCCCTTCAACGGACCAGACCGTCGCCGGCACATTGTTCAAGCTGTCCGGTGAAAACACAACGGTGGATGGTGTAACCAACACCGCGACGGATAGCGCTCCTACGGGGTTTTATTCGTCGACTTCCCCAGCTTTCGGGGCAACGGCCGACGACATCGCGTTGGCGGAAGTTTTCGCCTCGTCGATCTACGATGGTGACGGGTCCTATGACATTGACGTAGCCCTGGTAAATGGGACCTACAAGGTGCAACTCCTGCTGTACGAGGCGTGGAACGGACCAGACAAAACGATGGACATAACCATCGAGGGCTCGACGACAAGCGCTTACAACATGTGGACGAAACAGGGCTCCGTTACCACTCAGGCATCCGTGCTGACCGAGACGGTCCTGGTTG
>CAYYOX010000576.1:1153-4719 GCA_964473065.1 uncultured Planctomycetaceae bacterium
TCCATGGGCTGACGCGAGTTGGGCCCTGGCGTCGGCGTCGACCGCGGTTTTGGACGCGGTGGCTGACCTCGACCTGAACAACGTTTTCAAAGCCATCAACTTCGGTCCCACCACCGACCTGGGTTTTGGCGTCACTACCGACCAGACCATCGGCGACACGACCTTCCTGGCGGCGGATTTCGGCACCACGGTTGATGATGTCACCAACAGCACGGGCCTTAGCGTTGCCAGGGGGCAGTATGGCCAATCCTCACCCGTTTTCGGCGACAACGCGGACGATGATGCGCTTGAAGAGATCCTGAGTACGTCTATTCACGGTACGCCTTTCGACATCGATATCGCGGCGCCCAACGGCACCTACAACATGCAACTGTTGATCTACGAGGGCTGGGGGGACAACGGCAGGCGAATGGACATCACCGACGACGCCGGGGTGCTGGTCGCGGACGATTATAACCTCTGGGCCCAGCAGGGTTCGACCGCGGATCATGGCTCCGTTATTACTTCCACCTTTGAGGTGACCGACGGGAATATTGATATTTCCCTCGTTGGAGTTGTGTCAGGTGCTCACCTTGCCGGGCTGATTATCAATCAGATTTCCGAGTCGACGACCGACGTGGTTTTTGGCGCCGAGCTGATCGTGGCCGAGCAAGAGGAGCAGATCGAGCAAGAGGAGTGGATCGAGCTGTTCAATCGCGGCACGACCAGCGTCGACATGACCGGCTGGAAGTTGGATGACGCGATCGATTTCGCTTTTCCTGCGGACACGCAGATCCCTCCCGGCGGCTACCTGCTGGTGGCCGAGGACGCTGCCGGCCTGGCGGCCAAGTTCCCGGCCGTGGCGGACGTTATTGTCGGCGATTATGGCAGAAGTTTGAACGACCGAACCGATCGCCTTGTGCTCAGCGACGCCGTCGGCAATCCGGCGGACGTGGTGGAATACTTCGACGCCGGCCGCTGGCCCGGCGCGGCCGACGGTGGCGGCTCGAGCCTGGAACTGCGCGATCCACAGGCCGACAACAACGTCCCGGAAGCGTGGGCCGCCAGTGACCAGAGCGATTCGTCTGCCTGGAAGACCTACACCTATCGAACCGACGCGTTAAACACGCAGAGTACTTACGACATGAGTCGTCCCGCGCTGCCGGACGAATTGTTCCTCGGCATGTTGAACGACGGCGAGTTGTTGATCGACGATATCTCGCTGATCGAAGCCCCCGACACGCCGCAGGCCCGGCAGCTCATTCAGAACGGAGATTTCGAAAACGGGACGACCGGCAAATGGCGTTTGCGGGGCAATCATCGGCACAGCGAGGTGATCGACGATCCCGACGGACCGGGCAGCGTGCTGCGACTGGTGGCCAGCGGGCCAACCAGCCGGGTCCACAACCGCTTGGAGACCACGCTGAAGGACGGTGGCACGTTCATCAACGACCTGACGACCGGCCAGGAGTATGAAGTCTCGTTCCGTGCCAAGTGGATCTCCGGTTCGAATCTGCTCAACACGCACGTGTTCTTCAACCAGCTTGCGCGATCGACGACGATCGAGCGCAGCGACGTTCACGGTACGCCGGGGATGCCCAATTCCTCGCTGGAGGAAAACGTCGGCCCGGCGTACGGCGACTTCCGCCACGGACCCGCCATACCGGAAGCGGATGAAGCGGTGACGGTGTCTGCGACAGCCGAAGATCCCGACGACATCGTGTCGATGATGCTGCATTACGCCGTGAACGGCGGCGCCACTATGAGCATCGCCATGGCCGACTTGGGCGACGGACGTTACGAGGCCCAGATTCCCGGCCAGCCGGCTGGCCGCGTCGTGCAGTTCTACGTCGAAGGGACCGACACGCGGGGCGCTTCGTCCACCTTCCCCGCCGACGGGATCGACTCGCGGGCCTTGTATCAAGTTCAGGACAGCCGGGCCGCCACCAACGGGCTGGCTAATGTGCGGATTATCATGGATCCGGACGACGTGACCTTCATCCGGGCCCAGGAAAACCTGATGAGTAGTGAGCGGATGGGCGCTACGGTCGTCTTCAACGAACGGGAGGTGTACTACGATGTCGGCGTGCGGCTGCGGGGCAGCATGCATCATCGAAACTTTCCGGCCTCGCAGGGGTTCGTTATCCGATTCAACGTCGATCAACTCTTCCGCGGCGTACATCGCTCGCTAGGCATCGATCGCACGGGCGGTGGCCCGTACAACCAGCGCGAGGCCCTCTTGCACCGCGCGTTGGGACATGCCGGCGGCCTGAACAGCGAGTACAACGACCTGATCAAGCTGCTCTCACCGTGGTCGGAGAACACCGGAACGGCGGAATTGCAGACGACCCGGGAAACGAAGGCCTTTCTGGACTCGCAATATGAAAACGGCGGCGACGGCGACGTCTTCGAGGGGGACTTTCTCCTGTATGCCAGCGATTCGCTCGACGGGACCGCCGAAGGCCTCAAGGGGGTCAGGCCGATGAGCTACTCAGGGGGCGCTCCCGCACTTGCCGACCATGGAGACGACAAGGAGGCTTACCGCTGGGGCTTCGGGAAGAACAATAATCGTGATGAAGACGATTACAGCCGGCTGATCGCGCTGGGTAAGGTCGTGAGCCTGTCGACCGGCCAGTTCCTTGATGCCATAGAGGAAGTGGCCGACGTCGATCAGTTCCTCCGAGCGTTTGCGTTCGGCGTGATCAGCGGCGTGGGAGACCATTTCGTCGCCGACCCCAACGGCAACAACGGCACCTTTTACTTCCGCCCTTCCGACGGAAAAGCCGAACTGCTATTGGACGACATGGACGCGCGGTTGGAAGACTTCAATCGCACCACACTGCCGATCGTCTCCAACAGTACCATGTTGCAGAAGTTCGTCACCCTGCCGGCCTACGAGCGGTTGTACTACGGGCACGTGCATGACATCCTTACCAACACCATGAACCGCACCTACATGCAATACTGGGCCGACCACTTCGAGGAACTGATACCCGCTCAAGCGTGGACCGGCGTCTGGCTCGACTTCATCGACGTTCGGGCCAATTTCCTGCTGGGAAAGATCGACCAAGCCGTGCCGCCGATCGGCTTTGCGATCACCACCAACGGCGGCAACGACTTCTCGGTCGACGACGTGACGGCCACCATCGAAGGCGACGGGTGGATCGATGTGCGGGAGATCTACCTTGCCGGAAACAACCAACCGTTGGACGTGACGTGGACTACAGAGACCGACTGGCTAGTCACCGTCCCGGTAGGATACGGCGACAATCTGCTTGACTTAAGGGCCTACGACTTCCAAGGGAATCCTATCGGCAGCCAGAGTCTCACGGTCACCAGCACCATTTCCACACGACCCTTGCAGGATTTCCTGCGGATCACCGAGATGAACTACAATCCACACGGTCCCTCGCCGAGCGAAATCCTGGCCGGGTTCACCAACAACGACGATTTCGAGTTCGTCGAACTGACCAACACGGGACCGTTCTACCTGGATCTGACCGGCGCCCGGTTCACCGACGGGATCGACTTTGATTTCACTGCCGCGGGCATCACGTCGATGGCGCCCGGCGAGTATGTCGTCTTGG
>CAYYOX010000577.1:0-4717 GCA_964473065.1 uncultured Planctomycetaceae bacterium
GCTTTGGGATTTGTCTGAAGGCTGTGTTTTCCTGGAGACTGGCCCCCAAGGTGCTGACGCACCCAGCCCCCAGTACAAAGGAATTCAAAAATGTTTTTTGAATCAGCTATTGACCAAACTTAAGACCGTCGCGGTCCCGTTTTCGCGGTCCGTTTTCGCGTCTTGGTGGCCGCGGTGGCCAAACGGAGAACTGCCGCAATCAACGGATCCTATCTAAACCTCTTTGGCGTCGATCCACGACATGAGCCGTCGCAGTTGCCGGCCGACCTTCTCGACGCCTTGCTCGCGTTCTTGACGCCGCAGGGCCTTGAAACGCGGGGCGTTGGCCTTGTTCTCGAGAATCCATTCCAGGGCGAAATCGCCGTCCTGGATCTCCTTGAGAATCTTCTTCATTTCCGCCTTGGTCTCGTCGGTGACCAGCCGGGGGCCGCGGGTGTAGTCGCCGTATTCGGCCGTGTTCGAGATGCTGTACCGCATGAAGTTCAACCCGCCCTCGTACATCAGGTCGACGATCAGCTTGACCTCGTGCATGCACTCGAAGTAGGCCATTTCGGGCTGGTATCCGGCCTCGACCAGTGTCTCGTATCCGGCCTTGATCAGGGCCGACAGACCGCCGCAGAGCACGACTTGCTCGCCGAACAGGTCGGTTTCGGTCTCTTCGGCGAAGGTGGTTTCGATCACACCCGCCCGGGTGCCGCCGATGCCCTTGGCGTAAGCCAGTGCGAGTTTCCGCTCGTCGTCGCCGGCCCCTTCACCGAGGGCGATCAGGCAGGGTACGCCCGCCCCGCGAACATATTCGGCCCGAACCAGATGGCCCGGCCCCTTCGGTGCGACGAGGATGGTAGCCACGCCGGGAGGTAGATTGAACTGGCCGTAGTGGACGTTGAACCCGTGCGAGCAGACCAGCACATTGCCCGGCGAAAGATTCTCGCGAATCTGATCGCGGAAGATGTCGGCCTGCAGCTCGTCGGGTAGCAGGATCGTGATCAGATCGGCCTGTTTGACGGCCTCTTCGGTCGAGATGGGCTTGAACCCGTCCTTGATGGCCTGCTCGTAGTTGGCCGTGTCGGGCAACTCGGCCACGATCACCTTGCAGCCGCTGTCGCGCAGGTTTTGGGCATGGCCGTGGCCTTGCGAGCCGTAACCGAGGATGGCAATGGTCTTGCCCTTCAGTAAGGAAAGATCCGCGTCTTTGTCATAGAAAACTTGTGCCGGCATAATGCTTGCTCCCGAAAAATGTGGTGTCTTGATTCCAGTTTATATGATTGGTACGAGGCCGCCCTGCCCCGCACTGCTTACTCATTCTTCTCCGTGACGCCGCCGCGAACCATCGCGATTCGTCCGGTGCGGACCAGCTCGATAATGCCGAACGGTCGTATCATCTCGACGAACGCTTCGAGCTTCTTCTCCTGGCCCGAGATCTCGATCATGACCATCTCGGCGGCCACGTCGACGATCTGGCCGCGGAAGATTTCGGTCAGTTCGCGGATCTCGCTGCGAGCTCGTTGCGGTGCGGCAACCTTGATCAACATCAGGTCGCGTTCGAGGTGGTCTTGCGAGCTGATATCTTCGACCTCGACTACCGTGACGATCTTCTCCAGTTGTTTGCGAACCTGTTCGAGCACCTTGTCGTCGCCGACGCCCACGAAAGTCATCCGCGAGAGATGGGCGTCCTCGGTCTCCCCGACCGCCAAACTATCGATGTTGTACCCTCGCGAGGCCAACATTCCCGAGATATGCGAAAGGACCCCAGGCACGTTCTGAACCAAAGCCGACAACACATGACGCATGGCACACTCCCCAGCGAGACAAACTTTCTATATTACCCCCCGACGAAGGACTCGACAAGGGGCGGGCCGCGAAGGTTCACTCGACCGGCAGCCCCCTCAATGTGGTGGAAAACAGGGCCTTATTATTAGAAAGGGCCTTTTCTTGCAGTAAGGGAATTCTTATTGTTACTGCTTGCAATAAGAATCCGCTCCTCCAGGTGGCCTCTGCCAGCAACCAGTCTGTCTTTGCGCAAAACAAAAGGGCGGCTCGCGAGGGTGCCGCCCTAATGGATTTGGCTGTCGTGGGGATCGGGAACCAGGCCTTATCCCGATGCCACGACGGCCTCTTTTTCCAGGTGGTTTTCGGCCCGACTGGTGTCGACGGCCATTTGCAGGCTCACGCTAAAGCGACCCTGCCCGTCGGCCTCGACTAACCAATGGGGAACGACGGCCACCGATTGATGAACCAGTTCGAACCCGCCTTCCGATTGGCTGACGGTTTCGACCGGGTACGTCCAGAATCGGGTGGGACGCGATGCCTTCAGATTGACGTCGATACCCAAGTACTCGTCCGTGAGACTCAGCCCCGGCACGTCGAACAAATCCAATCGCGTGCCTAACTGCCCCAATCGGTTGCCCTGTGAATCGGTGAAATAACGGTCGTCGAGCCCGCCCGGCATGCCGGCGAAGTTCAACTCGACGGCAAAGTGCAACGGCGTCTCCGGCGGAAGCCCTTCGAGCTGATAGGCGATCGAGAGCATCGAGCTGCCGGCGTCCAGCGTCAGGGCCTTGGTGATCTTCAGCGGCACGCCGTAAGCCTGACCGTCACGAGTCATCTGCACTTGGATGCGGTCCGGATTGCGCCGCACTCGGGTCTCGTAGAGACCGTCGACGAAATCACCCTCGGCGTTTGCCTGGCCCGAGGCCACGGCCTCCAGTGTCGTGTCGATCGGATAGAACAGATCGACCAAACTCTTCCGCGGGTGATCGTCATACTGGATTAGCTGGTCGAGATTCTTTTGCTTGAAGACCACCCGATCGTGGATGCTGGCACACTGATCGTTGGGATCGCTCGGCCCGGCTAACACTTTTCGGTGATAGGCTTCGGGACGCCGGGTAAGGGTGGCCAACAGGTTGTGCCGGATCGAGCGGATGTCGAACTCGACCATTTGTCCGCCTTGGCTCGGTGCGATCAGCGCCAGCAGCTTGTCGTTGGCCAGTTGAACTTCCTGCCGGCCGTCGAAGTTGAAGTCATCGGCTACGGCCTCGATCCACGGGTTCTCGCGTCCGGCCGCGCGATCCAAGTGGTTCTCGGCGGCGATCAGGTGGGAGTAGATCGCGTTGCGCAGATGCGGCAGATAAATCCCACCGAACGCTCCATGCCAGTAAGCACAATTACACTGGCCCTGGTAAAGCTCGCGTCGGGCCTGCTCGATCACTTCGCCGTTAGTGCCTTCGCGAAAGGCTTCGTCGAGGCGTCGGCTGACGGCCATCATGCGCGTGTACATGTCGTTGGCTTCCGGGTACTTGACGCGGAAATTCCGCCAGAACCCGCCGCGGACGAACTGTCGCAGCCCCGGCCAACGCGGATCGTCTTGCATCTCGCGGGCCAACCGCTCGTACTCGACCAACTGCTCGGCCGGCAAGGCCCATTCGGTCATCTCGCGATAACTGCTGTCCGGCAGATAGATCTTACCCAGCGGCGGAACATTGTCCAACGTCTCGGACGGGGTCGTGGTATGGACCCAGTCCTGATTGGCCGCCAGGGCGTTGAAGAAACGCTCGAGCCAACCGTCCTCGTAAATGTGTTTCTTGGTGCCCGGCCAGGTGCCGAACTTCTCGCCGTCGTCGCCAAACACGGCCGTAGCGCCCGGATTGCGCTCGGCCACTTCGGCCAGATAGTCGATCGTCTGCTGGGGATCGCCGAAGGGGATCGCGTAGCGAAGCCGCTCACTGCCGGGAAAGACCGACAACAGCTTGCCTTCGTCCTCGGTGATCAGGTAGCCGTCCAATTGCGACTCGGTCAGCCCGGCGTTCTTGAAGTGGAAGTCGTCCAGCACGGTGTATTCGATGCCGGCCTCGACCAGATCGCTGGTGAAGGACTGTTCCCAAACCCGCTCGGGCACCCACATGCCGCGGATCTTGGTCCCCAGGCGATCTTCGAGCCACTGGGTGTAGCCGCGGATTTGACCGATCCGATCGCGTGAGGGGATCATCGCCAGGATCGGTTCGTAATAGGCCCCGCTGAGGATTTCGATTCGGCCTTGGGCCACTAGTTCGGCTAGGCGATCGATGTATTCGGGGTGATGGGCGTCGAGCCACTGCATCAGCGAGCCGCTGGTGTGCAGCGCGAGCTTCAGGGGCTCATATTGGGCGAACAGCTCGAGAAACGGCCGGTAGCTGTCTTCGTAGGCTTGCTCGAAGACATGGTCGAAGTTGCCAACCGGTTGGTGATTGTGCAGAACCAGGAGGAAGCGGATGGAGTTGGGCATGGTGACAAATCGGGGAGTTTTTGGGAGGGTGGGAGAACCAAGTGCAACGGAACCATTGTGAACGGGAACCGTAGCCAACTCCTTAATCGGCAGCCATGCCCTATTTTATCCAGTTTCCCTGACTGGAATATCTTCCGTCTCCCGCGTTTCTACCTCAACTTCGCGCAAGAACGCGGCTGCTTGCTCGGGAGGGACGGGGTTAATGTAAAAACCGGTACCCCATTCAAAACCGGCCGTCTTCGTTAAACTCGGAATAACCTCTATATGCCAGTGATAATGCCCCAACTCTTGCGTGTCAAAGGGGGCCGTGTGAACAATGTAATTATACGCAGGCTGGTCAAGGGCCGCTTCCACTTTGGCGATCACCTGCCGCATCACGCCCGAGAGGTCTTCCACCTCGTTCTTTTGGATGTTCTCGTAGTGGCTCGAATGGACCTTGGGCAGGACCCAGTTCTA
>CAYYOX010000578.1:0-4708 GCA_964473065.1 uncultured Planctomycetaceae bacterium
CCATCGACGTCGTTCGAGACGAACGTATCGTCACCGGCCGAGTCATACAATTCAGCCCGATCGTCGCCGCCGGCCGTGGCGAAGGCGTGCACGGCCTCGAAGTACTTGGCCCGGTTGTAGTATTGGCCGGGCAGGAACAGGGCCCCTTCGCGCGCATCGCCGTAGAACAGATCGTCGCCGGGCGAGTCGTACATCTTGGCCACGTCGTAGCCGGCCGACGTTCCGTAGGCGTGCACTGCGTCGAACCGATGGGCACGATGATGGAACCCCGCGCCGGACAGCGCGCCGTAGGTCGGCGTGGCGACGAACGTATCGTCGCCGGGCGAGTCGTACAACTTGGCCACGTCGTAACCGCCCTGATCCGAGTAGCCGTGGACGTTCTCGAAGCCTTTGGCCCGATTGAAGAACCCGGCGCCGATCATCCCGCCTTCGATGGGCGTGCCGTAGAAGGTATCGTTCCCGGCCGAGTCGTAGAGGTGTGCCGCGTCGTCACCGCCGGCAGTGGCGTAGGCGTGGACCGACTCGAAGAACTTGGCCCGATTGTAGAATCCGTTGCCGAACATGGCGGCCTCGACGGGCGTGGCGTAGAAGGTATCGTCGCCTGCGGAATCGTAGAGCTTGGCCCGATCGTTTCCACCGGCGGTGGCAAACGCATGGACCCTGTCAAAACCTTGCGTGTGGACGGCGAATCCGGCGCCGATCATCCCGCCGTAGTTGCTCGTGCCGACAAACGTGTCGTCGCCGGGGGAGTCGTAGAGTTTCGTCTCGTCGTTTCCGCCGGCGTTGGCGTAGGCGATGACCACGTCGATGTCGGAGACGGTATTCGTCGAGCCGCCGGTGGTGAGCGAACCGCCGCCCGCCCAACCGACGAAGCGATCGTCACCGGCCGAGTCGTACAGCGTGGCCGTATCCTGACCGCCGTTGCCGAAGATGTTCAGCAAGGCGGCCTGGGGCGACTCGTACCGAACCGAATTGACCGTCACCACACACGTCGCGCCGGCCCGGACCTCGAACGTGTCGTCGCCCGCGGTGCCGTAGACGGTCGTTATCGAGCCGGCCTGATCGCGTTGCACCAGATTGGCCAGCCGGAGATCGACCGTACCGGTCCCCGAGATCGAAAAGTAGAACGTCTGGATGCCGTCCGCCTGCCAATCGATACGTTGTCTGGCGTTGGCCAAATCGTCCCCTTGGGAATCGTGAAGGCTCAGTTGGGCCGTGTCGGCGGTTGCGTCCAGCGTGAACAGCCCTTGCCGCGTGGTTTGGACGCGATACCACAGATCGTTGGCCGAAAGGTTCAGCCCGGCAATCGCGTGGAAGTCGACCGTCCCCAGCGGCTGGGCCACTCGGATGGTGGCGTTGGCGACGTTGGAAGTGCCCTGGCCATCGGTGGCCGTGTAAGTGAAGGTATCGGTCCCATGGAAGTTCGCCTCGGGAGCGTACGTGAACGAACCGTCGGCGGCCAGCCTCAGCGTGCCATGGGCAACGTCTTGCACCAGAACGGCCGAAAGCGTACCGCCTTGGGGGTTGGTGTCGTTGGCCAACACGCCCGAGCCGGCCGAAACCGACAAGGTTGTATTCATCATCGCCGTGCTCAGGTCGTCAACGGCCACAGGCCGGGGCGAAGTATCGAAATTGACGATCCCCCAGTTCTGGCCCGAAAGGAAATCGACCTCGATGTTCTCGGTCGTGATGGTGACCGCGGCGGTCGAAGTTCCCGACAGACTTCCACCGGAGGCCGTAACTGTATAAGCGCCAGGTGCAAGCCGCAGCGCCCAACCGCCGGCCGCGTTGGTGATGGTGGGACCGTCGCCGACCGTTACCTCGACACCCGAGAGTCCTTCACCCTGGTCGTAGCGGTCGTTGCCGTTGAGGTCGTCGAAGACCACGCCGGTGAGGAAGGTTTCGGAGGGATCTTCGCGGGTGATGTGGATGGCCCAATAGTCGCGATAGACGGTCGACTGATTGTAGGCATGACCCACGCCGATCTGCCGATCGTCGACCGTGAATTCGTCGGTGCTCAGCAGGTGGACCCGATGCCCCAGCAACGGCACGCCCTCGTCGACGATCAGCCCATTGAGCGACTCCATCACCGTGGGATACCCGGCCGCAATCGATTCGATGTAGTTTGTGTCACTGGTCCACCACGCAGGAAGTTGATAGCCCTGGTCTCGGGCCATCTTGTTGGGCCAGTCGCCGGTCACTTGGCTCTGATGATCGAAGTAGTTATAGCTCGCCATTTCGGCCGCATGGAACTCGGCCGAGGCGTAGAGTTGGTCGTTGACCGCCAGCGGCGCCCGGGGCGTGACGTACGCCAGATCGACCGGCAGATCCTGCTCGAGCTGGTAAGCGACCGGGTCGTGTCGGGCCCGATTCAACGCATAGACGAAGAACTGCTCGGCGTCACCAACCCCAGCGGCCAGCAGCATCCGGTCTTCCAGCAACTCTAGCCGCAAGGTTTTCTTACTTAGCATGGCCTGTTCCTGCCCAACGCATCAGACCGAATCAATCAATGAGAAGCAACGCGAAAAGGCGGCCGAATGGCCGTATAATAAAAGCATAGCTTTCTTGCGGTTGGGAAGGTATCTCGGCAAAGGGCGAGATGGTCGCCGCCGAGCATTCAGTGTCAGGTCGCCAAACGAGGCCCAACCGGATCGTCCCGGGGACAGGATCGTCCCGGGGACAGGGCGGCTGCATACGGCAGAATCCTCACAATCCGACGCGATATTGCGTGCTTCCCCCCAGTTTGCAGGGTATTTGACTCCATTTCGCCCCTTGCCTAGATTTCCAAAACGTGGTAAGATACGTTCCATGGTCCTCTACCATGTTCGTGTTGTCGATGCGATATTTTGGTGAGCCGATACGTTGCCCGTTGGGTGCCTGAAACAAAAGACTCTGGCCGCGTGTATAGCCGTTGACCGGCAAGTCCGGCAACGGATCACACAACCTGGAGTCCAGGTTACCACCGTTAAAATAACGGGCTCTCGAAAAAAGCATCGCCACGGCATTGCGGTGGAGGACCTTTTTCTTGCCTTTTGCGTCGCTTAGGCGGCATTTAGTGATTCAGAGGAGTCTTGTAGGGTGGGTCGAGCAGCGAAGACCCACGACGCAGCAAATGACGAAATCCGAATGACGAATGACGAAGTAAGTCTCTTCCGTTCGTCATTCGTGCTTCGTCATTATCTTCTTCGTTCCTCGACCCACCCTACGAATTCCCAAGATCGTGCAAGGCTATTTAGGCGCAGTGGATCGATAGTGTGAGTGTTTCCATGAGTGAATTGCCCGCGGGACTTTCCGAAAAACTTGATCGGCTGTTGGATTTGCTGCGAAGCTACGGCAGTTGTGCCGTGGCGTTTTCCGGAGGATTGGACAGCGCCGTGTTAGCCAAGGCGGCCCAGTTGGCCTTGGGCGAGAAGACCCTGGCTGTGACCGGGATCAGCGCCAGTCTGGCGGTCGGCGAGTTGGACGAGGCCAAGGAAGTTGCCCGAGGGATCGGCATCCGCCACGAAGTGATCGAGACGGGCGAGCTCGACATTCCCGCCTATCAAGAGAACACGGCCAACCGCTGCTACCATTGCAAGACCGAGCTGTTCACGCAGGTCGAAGACCTGGCCAAGCGAGTTGACGTGGCGGTGGTAGCCGACGGGAGCAACCGCGACGACCACGGCGAACACCGGCCGGGAATCCGCGCAGCGGCCGACAAGAAGGTTCGCAGTCCCTTGGCCGAGTGTGGCTTTACGAAGGACGAGATCCGCACCTTGGCCGAGCATTGGCGCCTTCCCATCTGGGACAAGCCGGCCACACCCTGTCTAAGCAGCCGGATCGCGTACGGCGAGAAGGTTACGCCCGAGCGGTTGGCTATGGTCGACCAGGGCGAGCGATTCTTGCGTGAAAAGGGCTTCCAGCCGCTGAGGGTACGCTATCATCGGGGCGACGTGGCGCGAATCGAGGTCGGCGCCGATGCGGGGTCGCGGTTCTTCGAGGAGTCGTTCCGTCGCGAGGTGGACGAGTACCCGAAATCGGTCGGCTGCAAGTACGTTTCGCTCGACCTCGAGGGTTTCCGCAGCGGCAGCCTCAATGCCGTGCTGCCGGTCGAGAGTCTCGAGATTGGCGGACGGTAGTTTGCAAAGTGGCTGGCTCCCTGTCTTTCGGGCCTCGCGCTGTTCTGTTTAGCAGTCGCCGGTACGGCGACTTTACGGGCGAGGGGATTCCTCCGCGTCAACCGCCGTGCCGGCGGATGCTAAACGGTCTGGCGATGGGTGGCTGGGGCATAGCGCAGCGGTGCCCCAGATGTCCAGTTCCTGGGGCTTCGCTGCGCTCAGCCACCAGCCACCCCGAATGGAAAAGTTATTAAACGGTCTGGCGGTCGGCAGTGGGAAGTCGTTTAGCCACCGCCTCCGCCGATCAGCAAGAGCACCAGCATCACGATCACTGCCACGACTCCTGCGGCGAGGGTTACCCAGACCCAGATCGGCACGGCATTGCGGCGGGTCTGATAGGCCTCGATCTGCTCTTCGGTGAGCGGTTTGCGTGCCTTGAGCCGAGCCACGGCCGGGGATTCGTCGGCTTCGATATGGAACTCGGACACTTGCGGCGGTTTGGCCTCTGGCGCCGCTTTGCCACTTCCTAGTTGCGAATCGAACACGCTCTCGGCGGGCTTGGCTTTGGCGGTGGAGGCCGGCCTCTTGACGGTCGTGGGACGATCCTGACC
>CAYYOX010000579.1:0-4704 GCA_964473065.1 uncultured Planctomycetaceae bacterium
ATTCTTCTCCTTCGACTTCGGGCAGTACAACGCGGCCTACCAGGTCGCCAGTATTGAAGTCAACCCGGACGGCAATCTGCTGATCTGGGACAATGATACGGCAGACGGCGTTTGGGATACGTTGACCAACTGGGAAGACGACACCCGCGTGCCCGCTGCCGACCTGGATGCCCTGGTCGATAGCACCACCGGCACCGCGAACGTCGTGAATGCCCAGGCTGCCAAAAGACTCCGTATCACCGACGGGGCGGTCGATATCGCCGGCGCCGGAAACGAACTGTCGATCAGCCAGTTCCTTAACGTCGATGCCGCCGGTTCGCTCCATGTGGGCGCCGACGGTACGCTGAACTCCCCGGTCGTCAACTCGGCCGGTACGCTGAACTTCGACGCCGGATCGCTCGGCTCGGTCGACGAGCTGAACATCACCGGCGGAACGGCCACGATCTCCAGCCCGGATATCGCGACCATCAACGCCACCGGCGGTACGCTTAACACGGCCGCCACCGTGGACGAACTGAACGTGGCCGGCGCTATCGTCAACGCCACGGTTCCCGGCGTCTCCGCGGCGGTCAACGTGACCAGCGGTACGCTCAATGCGGGCGACGGCCTGTCGGCCGGTTCGATTGACGCCAGCGGCGGCGTCGTGGCGGCGGGCACTGGCCTGACGGCCGACTCGCTTAACGTCAGCGGCGCCAACGTCAGTGCCGGCGACGGACTCGCGGCCGGATCGCTGAGCGTCAGCGGCGGATCGCTGGCCACCACCGGTGCTGCCTCGGCCACTAACGCCGATGTCTCCGGCGGAGCCTTGACCCTCGGCGGCGACCTGGCGGTTGACACCGCGGTGATCTCCGGCGGTTTGGTCGATACGGGTGCCGCTCAGGTCTCCGTTGCCGGCCAGATCAAGGTTGGCGGCCTGCAAGTCACCAACGAGTCGGGTGCCGGATTCGGCATCAAGGGCAGCGACGTGGCCGCCGAGCGGACCGTCGCCATCAGCGGCGGAGTCGTCGGCATCTACAGCGCCGATACGCCCATCGACGCCTTGGCTAACTACGGGTTCGAAAACGCCCTGGATCCCGGCAACGACAGTTCGGGTAACGGCAACCGTGGCACCAAGGAAGGCGACGCCTCGGTAGTCGTCGATCCCGTCATGGGCAGTGTCTTGGAACTCGACGGAACCGGCGACTATTTCCAAATGCCCGATCTGGCCGGCGAATTCGGTAATCAAGCCGCCTCGATCAGCATGTGGGTGAAGCTGCTGGACGACAGCGACGGGGCGGTCGACGGCACGCAAAGCGTTGACGGGAACTTGACCGGATTGCACCATTTTTCAAACCCGGACAACCTCATGCAATCGCACTATACCTGGGTAGACGGATGGGCCTACTTCCGGACGTTCCGTGGTTCGGGTGAGCGGCTCGTGTTCGATGGGAACGCCAATGGTCCCGTCGGCATCGATCGGACGGGGTGGCACATGGTCACCGTCACCACCGATCCGGTAGACGGATATCATGTCTACCAGAACGACCAGGAAGTGGTCGCCGCGAACGCAGGGACGTTTGAGATCGGTGGATTCCGACTTGGCTTCTCGGGCGACCTCGCGTTTCTGCGGGGTTCCATCGACGAGGCCTCCCTGTTCAACCGGGGGCTCAGTGCGGCAGAAGTTGCCACGCTGTATAGTAAGCAATCGGCCATCGGCGGACTCGCCAGCATTATCGAGTCGGAAGGCACCCACCTGGACGTGTCCGGTAGTGCTACGCTGCTGCTGGATACGGCCGAAGAGGCTGTGCTGGGTAACCTCAGCGTCGCCGCCGGGCAAACCCTCATCGTCGCCAATAACTACGTCGTTCCCGAGGGAGACGAGGATTGGCTCGAACTCAGCGTGAACAACGTCAGCCTCGGAAATGGCGCCCAGGTTAATGTCAACACGTTGGTGGTCCGCGGTACGCTCGATGTCGGCAACAGTGCCGGTACGGCGACGATCCTCGGGACACTCGATCTGCTCGAAGGCGTTGCAGACGATCCCGGGACCGAAGAGGTGGACGAGACCGTTCCGGCCTCCGTCTATCATGTCGAAATCTCCGGAGACCAGAATGACAAGATCATCATCGACGGTGACCTTGGACCGCCGGTCTTCAAGGACTACGGCAACATGAACGGCTCGCTGGCCGTGACTGGCCTGAAGCCCATGACCAACGGCGGAAGCGCCATCTGGGGTGACAAGGTGCTGACCATCGGCGAGATGGCCGACGCACCCACCGAAAACGGGTTCACGGGTAACTTCGACGGCGTTGGCGCCACGGTGCCGCTTTCCTACGGTATAGCCGGAATCCTTCCGAACGAAGGCGATTACCTCGGTTCCGGAATCTGGTTCGGTAACGCCGGTGACGACGGCATCAACGTCACGTCCGACAAGATCGAGATCGGCGTCTTCCAAGCTGCCCCGGGTGACACCGATGGCAACCGGAAGGTCGAAGGTCAGGACATCCTCAACATCTTGCAAGCCGGCCTGTTCGGCGACGGCGTTACGACCGAAGCCAACTGGGGCAACGGGGACTTCAACTCCGACAGTAAGATTTCCGGCGAGGATATTCTCGCCTTGCTCGGAACGGGCCTCTTCGGCGACGGAACCTATCCCGACACCGTACCCGCCGCCACGGCTGGTGCTGCGGCTGACGTCAAACTCGTCGTCACCGCTGACGGATTGGTCATCGACGCCGGTGGCGCCAAGCTCAACGGCTACGTGCTTAGCTCGCAATCCGGCATCCTCACCGGTGACGACGCCGATAACCTCGGCATGTTCCAAGAGGATACCGACGACTCGATCAGCGGCGCGGTCGCCTTCGAATTCGACGGCAAGCACGACCTGGGTGACGTCATCGGCGACGGAATCGACCTGGATCTGGCCGGCGACCTGAGCTTGACCTACACGATCGAAGGTCAAGCCGGGCTGTTCTCCGCCAGCGTAGTCGTACCCGAGCCGGGGACCCTGGCCCTCTTGGCCAGTGCCCTCTTGGGTCTGCTGATCTGGCGACGTCGCCGCACGGCGTAAGCCGCAAAGTGCAAAACCCTCCCCAAGCCCACGGGTTGCAACCCGTGGGCTTTTTTTATGGCTCTTCCGGAGAATCCCTGGGTGAATTGAGAGCGGTTTGAGGGATTGGAGGTCAGGTTTTCTAAGCCATAGGAGGACAAAAAGAATGAATGGGGAGAAGTGTCACGGGAATTCCGGGGGAATTCGAGACTGTAGCAAAGAAATCGGGTATATACTATCCGGCTCGGGCTTGATGGAGGGTTTTGGTGGTGAGGCTTCGGCCGAGTGATTGGAGGTCTCGAAGCATGTCGAGCGCAATTCGGGCGATCAGACGCGACATGGTGCGAACGCGATAAATGCTCTTTTGCATCTTGCGAAGCCGGCCACCTCGCCCGGCCTCGGCCACACGCTACGACCCCGTGGCAGTCCCCGAAAACAAGCCTGAGTTGGTAATACATGTACCTGTCCCCTTTTCTCTTTCGTGGGCGGAGGACGCGACCGGCTATTGATCGTGTTCCTTCAAGGTTCTCGCCACCTCGGCGAATTCATTTGCCTGCTCCAGCGTGCCTGCCGCCACCTGGACAACATACACGTTCTTACCGAAACAGGTTAGCCCGTTAACGAATGCTGCGCTGCCGTCCGGCTTTCTGCACGAAAAGGAATAGGAGACTCGATCTGGCAGAGGCGATTCAAGAGAGGGTTGTGTCCCCTTCACTTCGGTAAAACCACCGCTCACCAGACTCTTGTACAGACCGTTGTAATGTCCCTTGATGGCGGCCCGTCGCTCGGCGTCCAAGTCGGCGGTGCGTTCTTCAACGGTCAACGCGATCACAGATGTGGATCCTTCCTTCATGCAAACAAATATGCTACCGTTGACGTCCCCCATCCGCATCTTTCGCGCCAGCCGCCACCGATAGCCGTTCCCAGGCGAGTTAATCGAAAACTTTCCAGGAACGGTGAAGGGCTGTGCTGTGAGATCTCCAAGACCAGGGTGCTGAGACTGCGGTTGCGGCTTTGGTGGCAAAGCTTTCGGCTCTGGCGGCAAAGCTTCCGGTTCTGGTGGCAGGGGTTGCGGGGGCACAGGTTGCGGTTCAGAAATGATTTCGCTATCTGGCTCGGGCACCGGCGAACTGAGGGATGCATCCTCTGGGGTAGAAGCCGAACTATCCATGCTCGGCTCTGGAGAAGGACTGTTTGAAGAAACCTCGCTCTCGCCAGAACATCCGGCCAAGGTGGAGAGCAGCAGAAACACGAACACAGTTACGATGTAAAGGCCATGGCGCATGTAATGACTCCCGCCTACTCTGGTTCTCGTAAACATACGGCTTGCGGCTCACCAGTGGAATTGTTGGTTCCGCAATTCTAGCCTTCTTTTCGGGCATTGGGAAGCGACGGGGAACCCCACTTGACTGGGGCGGAATAAGGGAACAGGCAGAATGTGCAACCTGGGTAAGTGCGGCCATATCGCCCGGCACCTTTTTTCCTAACCTCACTCCTTTTTGCCGTAGTCGATCTCGAAGTTGGGTGCAGGACCGCCGGGGCCTTGCAGGTAGTGCTCCATCCAGCGCAGTAGGCGGAGATTGTAGTCGTATCTCGCCGCCGCGCGGCGGTTGCCGTGGCCTTCGCCCGGGTAGAGGACGAGGCGGCCCGGGGCTTAGGCACGGGTTATTATGGGG
>CAYYOX010000580.1:0-1227 GCA_964473065.1 uncultured Planctomycetaceae bacterium
GGCCGGCACGACCCAAGCCATTATCTTCAACACGACCACGATCGACTCCGGCGCTAAATGGATCGGCTTCGATCCCCAGGTGCCGGTCAGCTTCAACGGCGGGGTGAGCTACGCGTTCGAGAGCCTCGACGCCAACCACATGGATATCACCATCGCCAAGACGGGCACTTCTGACGTGACCGTCGAAACGGCGCCGCAGAACATCGAGAACGCCGATTTCGAAGTGACCGGCGGTGTTGCCCGGCTGCGAGGGACCGATACGCTGCAGTCGCGGCCGATCAAGGTCACCGACGGTACGCTCGATCTGTCAGGCAATGCGGCGATCGGAAGCTCGCCGGTCGAACTGGCCGGCGGCACGCTGCAGATCAACATGCCGATGAGCTATGTCGGCGTCGCGGACAATCCCCAGGCCTACTACTCGTTCGACGATGCGGGCAACCTGGGTAACGACGACAGCGGCAACGGCTACTCCTCGCCCGCGTACGGAACGATGGGTGCGGTCGCCGGCGTTTCCGGCACCGCGGGTGATTTCAGCGGTGACGATTACCTGCTGCCTTCGATCGATGTCAATGAGGCGGAGCTCTCCTTCTCGATGTGGATCAAAACGAACACGGCCAACACCGGCTTGCTGGACGTGCGACAAAACCCGTGGACCGGAGCGATCGACCGACACTTCCAACTGAACAACGGCGAAGCCTATTCGTACGTTTATAACCGCGGCACTTTGACCACCAGCGGTGCAGATCTCGCCGACGGCGAGTGGCATCACCTGGTGGTCACGCTGGGCGCCGCCGACGGCCATCGGGTCTACGTCGATGGCGCAGTGGCCGTCGAAAATGCAGGCGTACCCATGTCGGATTTCAACTGGCAGGACGCCGTGGCTATCGGCACCACCGGTAATTATGCGAATTACACGGGCCAAATGGACGACGTGGCCATCTACCAACGGGCCCTCACGGCCGCCGAGGTTTCGGGCATGACTCAGAGAAACATGCCCATGACGGCCACCAACCTGACCGTCTCGGCCCCGTCGACGTTGATCGCCAACAACTCGGGTACGCTCGAGTTGGGTAGCTTGACGCTGCAAGACGGCGCTCTGCTCTCGGTCACCGGAGGGACCCAGGGGATGCAGTTCGCCGGCACGACGATCGCGTCCGGCGCCGAGTGGGTCGGATTGGATATCTCCGCACCGACCAGCTACAACGGCGGCGCGACCCAGGACTGGGA
>CAYYOX010000580.1:1237-3137 GCA_964473065.1 uncultured Planctomycetaceae bacterium
CTTCCAGCCGGTAACCATCTCCAAGGAAGGCCCCGGCACGATCACCGTGGCCGCCCGACCGATGAACTCCGATCTGGCCTCCTACGAGGTGGCCGGCGGCGTGCTGGAGCTTCGCGGCACGGACACGCTGAACGGCAGCCCGATCACCACAACCGGCGGCACGCTCGACCTGATCGGCACCGCCGCACTGGGCGCCTCGCCCCTAGAATTGGGCGGGGGTACATTGTTGGTGAATGTCGAGCCTTTAGCAGCCGCGCCGACCGCCGGCCTGCTGCTGCATCTCGACGCCGGCGACGTGCTGGGTGACGGAACCGTACTCAATGACGGCGACCCGATTTCCGTCTGGAGCGACTTGGCGCTGGCCAACGGCGCCGACGATGCGGACGCTCTGATTACGGGTCAGCCGACCTATGCGGCCAACGCTATCGGCGGTATGCCCGCGGTGCATTTCAACGGAATCACCACCCTGGGAACCACCAATTCGTTCGACAATTACACGATCTTCACGGTCTCACAGATCGATCCCGCGCAAGCGGCCCGACTGATCGCGTCGAATGACAATAACTGGCTCTTGGGCTATTGGGGTGGCCAGCAGAACGTGATGCACGCCAACGGCCTCTGGGTCGGCCCCTTTCCAGGCCCCGGCGTGGATAGCTTGCCGGGCATCCACGAGGGCAAGGGCGTGGCCGGCCTGAGTTCGTTCTACGCCGACGGCTATGCGTTGGGCGTCGACGTGGCCACGACCACGGCCATCGGAAAGCTCTCCTTCGGTGGGTCACAGACGTGGGGTGAATGGTCCATCGGCGACGTGGCCGAGGTCCTCATCTACGATGGCGCCCTTACCGACGACGATCGCAATACAGTGGGAACTTACTTGGCCGGGAAATACGGCCTCTCGCGAGGCGGCTACCTGGCGCCGTTCACGATCGATCTTCAAAGCACGCCGCTGAGCGTCACGGACGATTCGGCCCTTAGCCTGTTCGGCGGCAACGCCTTGCTCGGCGCCACGACACTCACAAACGGCTCGCTGACCGTTGGCGGAGACATCGGCAACGTTGCGTTCAGCAGCGTAACGATCGACACGGCCGCCCAACAGGTGGGCCTGAACGTGCAGGTTCCGACCGATGTCGGCGTGCTCTCGAGCAATGCGGCCGGACCGGTCACGCTCACCAAGAGCGGCCCGGCCGACTTGGTGCTTACCGCGGCCAACGTCGCACCCGGCGCCCTGCCGAGCAATGTTACGCTGGGCGTGCAGGAAGGCTCGCTGGTCGGTATCCACGGGTCGAATCCGTTCGATCAGGCGGCCATCGAGCTTAGCGGCGGGGACTTGACCCTCGCCGGCGCGGCCTCCGATACGCCGGTCACCTTCGACAACGCCGTTAGCGTCATCGCACCGAGCAGCATTACGGCCGGCCCGCAAGAGACGGGCACCACCAACGTGGCCGTCACGCTCGGCGGCAGCAACGGCCTGACGGTCGACGCCGATGTGACTCTGCGAAGCGAGCCCGACTATAGCCTCGACATCGCCGGTGCACTGAGCGGAAGCGGCAGCGTCGCCGTCGCCGAGGGAACGGTCGCCATCTCCGGCGGCGGAAGCCTGGGTGGTCAACTTAGCGCCCAAGGCGGGCAACTCTCGATTGGCGGAAGTGATCTGACCGTCGGAAGCCTCAGCATGGAAGGCGGCTCGGCAAGCACAGGCGCCAACCGGATCACAGTCAGCAACGAGTTCCGCTTGCAGCACGCCGGCGGCGACAGCACCAGCTTCCTGGCCGATCCGGGCGCCGTAATGGCCGTTACCGGCTCCGACCTGGGGTCCGAAATCGACCTCGGAACGACCGTCGTGCTTGTCGGCGGGAAAGTCGCGGGCGTCGGTACTCTTGCAGGATACACGAGCCATAAC
>CAYYOX010000580.1:3147-4697 GCA_964473065.1 uncultured Planctomycetaceae bacterium
TAAGGTCTCGGTCGTCGGTCCCGGTGCGGGTCCGCAAGCCTACTACTCGTTCGACGACGAGGCGGATCCCGGCAAGGATGACAGCGGCAACGGCTACACGGCCACGTTGCTGAACGATCCCACCGTGATGTCCGACCCGGGTGATGCCGTTTCGGGCAAGTCCCTGCACTTCGACGGCGTCGATGACTTGGTCTCGGCCACGTTCGGCGGGGATATTTCGGAAACGGCGTACACCGCCTCACTCTGGTTCCGCGCCGGCGTTGGCGGTGACAACACCGGGCTGTTCCAAGTTGCTGACGCCGACTTCAGCGGGACCCAAGATCGCAACATCTATCTCAACGCTGGTCAGGTCGTCGGACGCAACTGGAATTACGCAGGCGGCGAGGTACTCGAGACCACCGGCCTGACCGCTGCCGACGGCGCCTGGCACCACGTGGTGCACACCTTCGGCGGCCCGCAAGGCGATAACCGCCTGTATGTCGACGGCAACTTAGAGGTCACCGGCACGGTGACTTATTCCGATTTCGACTGGGATAACGTGATCAACATCGGTGCTTCCTGGTCTGATTTGGGGGCTGGCAATGCGATTCGTCAGTTCCTCGGCGAGATCGACGAAGTGTACGTCTTTGACCGGGCACTGAGCGATCGCGAAGCGGTCGGCCTGTTCAACCTGAGCGGGCCGATCGTGGATCTGCCTACGGTGGGCGTCTCGGCCGAGGCCGATTCAACGCTCGACCTGGGAGGCGCCAGCGAGGCGACCATCGGCGACCTGACCGTCGCCGCCGGAGTGACCCTCACGGTCGACCAGACCGACGTACTAACCGTCGCCAATCTGAACCTCGGCGATGGAGCTACCGTGGGCAAGCACCAAGACCCGGATGCCGGAGATGAAGAGGGAATTCCTTGCAATCTGTACGTTCTCGGTGAAGCCAACATCGGCAACAGTCCCGGCACGGCGACCATCTTCGGCACGATCGAGTTCGACTCCGACGCCACGCTCAACATCGAGATCGAAGGCGCAGCCAACGACAAGATCGAAGTCGACGCGTCGGCCTACTCGCTGGCCGAAATCTTCCCCGGCGGCAACCTGGCCGTCACAGGCCTGGGGCCCATCACCGACGGTGGAAGCCCGACCTGGGGTGACAAGTCCTTGACGATCTTGGAGAACATCCAGGTCGGCTACGAGGGCGACGGGATCCTCGGCGAGTTTGGCGAGGACCCCGCGACGATTCCGGCTTCCTACGGCGTGGCCGGCGTCTTGCCTAACGAAGGCGATTACCTCGGCGCCGGAATATGGTTCGGCAACGCGAGCGATGATCTGGCGGGCGATCATGGCGTCTACTACTCGTTTGCGAAAGTCGACATCGGCGTCTTCCAGGCAGCGCCCGGCGATACCGACGGCAACCGCAAGGTCGAGGGTCAGGATATTCTCAATATCCTCCAAGCCGGACTGTTCGGCGACGGAGTAACGACCGAAGCCAACTGGGGCAATGGGGACTTCAACGCCGATAGCAAGATTTCCGGCGAGGATATTCTCGCTCTGCTAGGCA
>CAYYOX010000581.1:0-4691 GCA_964473065.1 uncultured Planctomycetaceae bacterium
CGCCCACACGAGAAAACCGGCCTGCCCTGGCGATGCGGGCGCGACCAACGGTCGCGGCTTTGTAGGGCGGACATCGGCATCAGCGTAGCGGGAGGAAGTAGACCCGCTTTCGCAGATCGTCGTCTTGCGATGCCTTCGCGATGAGTTCCAGGTCTTCGATGGCTTGCCCGATTGTCACGCCAAGTTGGCGGGCAAAGATCAATCCCGCAAAGGGCCTCGCCATTTCAAGCCATTGCCCCGCTATGACCAGAAAGTCATCGTCCTGGGTGTAGAGGGCTCGGTTGAGTTCGGTGGCCCGTTGCAGCAGGAGGTCATCATCGACCTCAGCCGAGCGGTCCTCGTGGGCGGTCAAGACATCGACGCCCCGCTGCCGCAATCCCTCGGAGACCGCGGCGGGCACGTGGTGATCCATGTATAGCGGCACGCTCACGGCTACTGGCCCAACTTATTCAGTAAGTCGGCTCTGGTTGGCGAGGGACCTTGGCGTTGTTGCATTTCGGCTTCCAGACTTTCGGCTCGCTGTTCTCGCTGCTGAATATCTGCGTCCATCTCGTCCTTGTGGTCGTAATAGTAGGCCAGCGCACTGTGGATTTGACCGAGCGTCAAATGGGGATACTGCCGCTGGATCTCCTGCGCGTCCCAGCCATGGCCAACATGGTCGCTCACCACCAGCCGGACTTTTACCCGCGTGCCGGTCAAGATGGGCACGCGATCCGAATCAAACGAGATGTGGGCGTAATGTGCCGTGGCCATGAGCGTTGCACTCCGAAACAAAAGGGGTCGCAAGCAGGGATTCCTTGAGGCAAATCCTATCGATATTCTACCACGCAGCCAAGAGCGTTTGTAGGCAGCCTGCAACCAACACACTGGACAGCCCCCTCTCGCGGAGGGTCGCAGGATTGAGTATGGCTAGGAAATCACCACTCTGATTGCCGCCGACGTGCCTAGCCGGCAGCCGGAAATGACGATCGTCACCTCACCCAGACTGCTTGATTCCCGTTGTCCCCACCCGTTTCTTCACCCCTCGAAAACAGCCAAAAAACAACGCGGGCCACTCACTCCATGCAAGCGGTCCGCGTCTCCGGAGGTTTCTCCGGTACCGCAGGGAGTACGCACAACTCTGTTCAACGAACGATTATCGTAACAGGGCGGCGGCAACGACCGGCGTCCTTGCCGCGGCCCTGGTTGGTAGTGGCGATCTACACTCTGCCAATCGGTTCGGCAATCAACGGGGCGATGACCTCCTGGGCAAAATCGGCCAGTGCAGTCCGAGTTGTCGTTTCCGGCGTGCGCGGCTCGGCCGGCTTGAGCATTTCATTCTCTACGGCCTCGTACATCTCGAGCATCAAGTCGCAAGCATTCTCACTCATCCCCGATTCGAGCATCGACTGTCGGGCTTGTTCCGGCGCGACCTTCACGTGGGTGATCTCTCGGTGCAGCCCTTCGGAAAGGGCTCGGGCGGCGTCATCGAACGACAGGTCGACCGGCCCGTGAAGTTCCTTGATCCAGTGACCGGTCCATTTCTCGTCCAACAACAAATCGGCGGCCACGCGTCCGATCTCACAGGTGGCAAGCATCGGGTAATGCCGCTTGCCGGAGACGGGCATGAAGATGCTCTTGTACTGCCGAATCGCGTCGACCTGCCAGAGGAAGTTTTCGAAGAAAAATCCCGGTCGCAGATGGACAATGTTCGTGGTTACCTCATTCAACAACTGTTCGACGTCGTGCAGCCCGCTGATTGGTCCGCATCCGGACGCATGTTGGGCCCCGATCGACGAGAGGTTTACTACGCGAGGGATCTTGTTAACGCGAATCGTTTCGGCGCCTACGCGGCCGATTCGGTTTTGATAGGCTCGCAGATCATCCGAGCCGTAGCCGGGCGGCGTGACCCAAAACAGGGCGTCCGCGCCTTCGGTCATCCAGTTGACGTAATCCTGATCGTCCTGTGAACCGCGCACGACCTCCGCGCCGAGTTCGAGGAACCGGCGCAGCTTCTCCGGGCGTCGTGCCATCAGTCGGACATCGGCCCCGGCCTCCAGCAGATAATCCGCCACGGCCCCGCCGATGTGGCCGGACGGTGTGGTAACTGCAATTTTCATTGTTTTCTCCTTCGGGTTACGTAACCAAGCCCCCTACGGCGGCACGCAGCCGCAAGTCGACTACACCTCCGCCAGCTCCGGCACGGGCGGGAAATCGACGGCTGGCTTCGCAATCTGGGTGAAGTAATCGCCGAAGATGGCCAGGCACACGCAGCCGATCATCTCCGAGATTTCCCGGTCGCCATAACCGGCCTCGCGGACCCGCGACAGGTCTTCATCGCTGGCCCAACCGTGTTTCTCGACGACCTGCCGAACAAACTTCAGGGCCGCCTCGACCTTGCTGTCGGACGACCGTCCGCGACGACTGTCCAGAATCTCGTCGTCGCTTAGACCGAGTGTCTTGCCGATGGCCGTATGGCCGGCCAGGCAATACTCGGAATGGTTGGCCTCGGAAACCGCCAAGGCGATCTCCTCGCGAAGCTTCGCGGGCAACAGTCCGCCATCCAAGGCGTTTCGCAGTCGGACGTAGCCCTCCAGTACGGCCGGGGAATGGGCCATGGTCCAAAAGATGTTAGGAATCATCCCCATCTTGGCCTGGACATCGTCCAACAGTTCCTTCACTTGTCCGGTAGCATTCTCGCGCAAAATCGGTTCAATTCTCGACATGGATCTACTCCTCTCGCTTTCCAAAAGAAAAGATAACAAGATGTGACAAGTTCCGCTGCGCTACGACAGATACACTACAGCGAACCGCATGCCGAAGCAGGAAGTTTCCCGAACACCTTGCCGCAAAGAGGCTTGCGACAAGCCGACCCCACCAGGCAGGGCAACGAGAGTTCGCGATCTACGATCCGTCGTTGACTAAACACGAAATGTCGTTAGAATGCAATGTCGTATAAGAGTGTGGGACTCAACGATTGGGAATACGTAGCGGAGGTCTACTGAATATCGAATATCGAACAAGGAATGACGAATGTTGAAGTGTCTTGCCGTGCGTGCTACCTTCTTCCTTCGATATTCCTTGTTCGATATTCAAGACCGTGCTCCCAGAAGAAGCAATTCACACATTCACGCGTGGGGCTTCGTTCCTCGACCCACTACAAGACTCGATGTCCCAATACGAACCGGAATTCGAATCGCTAAAAGAGCTTCTCCTCGATATCGCCAGGGAACGGTCGCTCGAGGCGCTGTTGGAAAAGACGGTCCAGCGTCTGGCCGCCCGGTCGCATGTGGCTTTGGCGCGGATTTGGCTGGTCCGCCCGGGTGACGTTTGCGACGACCGCTCGTCCTGTCTCCATCTGGCGTCCAGTGCGGGAGATGGGCGGAAAGACGCCGATCCGTGGAACGGGGCGGACGACGCCTTTCGACGATTTCCGCTGGACGCGCGTCAGATCGGGCAGATTGCCCAAACGGGGCGCCACATTGTGACCGCGGACCTGGACGACGAGCATCGCGAGTTGGTTGAGGTCGAGTGGGCTCGGCGGGCGGGAATTCGAAGTTTTGTCGGTCAGCCGTTGATTCACCAAGACGATGTGTTGGGCGTGCTGGCCGTGTTCACCAGAATTCGGCCGCCCCGGGAAGAGTTGACTTGGCTGCGAATGATCGCCGACCACGTGGCCGCCTCGATCGCCAACGCCCGCGCGTTCGAGGAAATCCACCAACTCAAGAGCCGCCTGGAATTGGAGCGCGACTACTTGCGCGAGGAAGTGCGTGAGGCCCGCTTCTTCGGCGATATCGTCGGGCAGAGTCCCGCCTTGGCCAACGTCATGGAACAGATCAAACTGGTCGCGCCCACGGACGCCAGCGTGTTGATTCTCGGCGAGTCGGGCACCGGCAAGGAACTGGTCGCCCGCGAGATCCACAAGCTCAGCCGCCGCCGCGATCAACCGCTGATCAAGGTCAACTGCGCCTCGATTCCCAGGGAACTCTACGAAAGCGAATTCTTCGGCCATGTGAAAGGGGCGTTTACCGGGGCCTTGAAGGATCGGGCCGGGCGCTTCGAACTGGCCGACCGGGGAACCCTCTTCCTCGACGAAGTGAGCGAGATCCCCTTGGACTTGCAGGGAAAACTGCTTCGCGTGTTGCAAGAGGGAGAGTTCGAGCGGGTTGGTGCAGAGGCCACGCGCCGGGTCGATGTGCGGATTATCGCCGCTTCGAATCGCGAGTTGCGCGAGGAGGTCGAGGCGAGACGATTTCGCCAGGATCTTTACTATCGGCTGAATGTGTTTCCGATCCACGTCGCCCCGTTGCGCCAACGCAAGGAGGATATCCCCCTGTTGGCCCTGCACTTCGCCGACCAGGCGGCCGTTCGGATCAAGGTGCCACAGCCACGGGTGACGCAGGCCAACATCCTCCAATTGCAGCAGTACGATTGGCCGGGAAACATTCGGGAATTGCAGAACGTGATCGAACGGGCCGTGATTATCTCGCGCTCCGAGACACTGCATCTCGAACTGCCGCGAGGCGAGAACATCCCGCGAAACAGCTCGACGATCCCTCTGGCCGATGAACCCTTGCCGGGCGAAGTCGTCTCGGAGGCCGCCATGAAGGATCGTGAACGAGAGAATATGTTGGCGGCCCTCGAGCGATCCGACTGGAGGATCTACGGTCCCCGCGGAGCAGCTCAAATCCTCGGCATACGCCCCACCACGC
>CAYYOX010000582.1:0-4669 GCA_964473065.1 uncultured Planctomycetaceae bacterium
GCTCTTTCCGTTCCAGGTGAAACTGTACCGTTCCGGCCGGTCGTCGATGTAATCGCCAAGCGTTTCACGCAAGCACTCAAAGTCGACCTTTCCTTCGGTGAACACACCTGGAAACAACTGCTTCATCCTGTCTAGGTTCTGCTGAACGATGTCGATGGTCGAGCCGTCGGTCTTGGGATCGAGTTTGTCCATGAGTTGAATCCTTGTGAACTACAGACGGGATGCTTCCTGCCGCAGCCGTTTTTCTAGTTGCTTGATGTTTGTATTGAGTTCAACCTGCCGGTTGAACTGAGGCTCTTCCTTGATTGCCGCCTTCAGTTCGGCGATGTGCCCTTCGAGTTCGTGGCAGGCCGCTAGCCGCTTGCGTCGGTCGTCTCGCTTTTCGGCTGACGATTCCACACTGTACCGGCCCGTCAACCGGGCACAGTCCAAGGCAATGACGCGATCCACCAAGGCCGAATAGAGGGCGTAGAAATGCGTGTGCGGCAGGTCGGTCAGTGCCAGGCTGGCAAGGAAGGCCTGCTAGACGCCGTTCGTTTCCGTTAAGTCGAACCACTGCGTAGTGTGGAACTCGTCGGCAACGATGGCTCCCTTTTCCGCCTGGCTGAATCGCTTGTGGGCCAAACTGACCGCACAGGTCGTTTCGTACGCAAAAACGGCCACCACCGGGTAAGGAATGGCCCGGTGGATGATCTGGGCGATGCGGGTTGTCCGCAGTTGCGTCTTTGCGTCGACTTGCAGGACGGCCACCTCGTGATATTCTCGCTGGTCGTCTTCATAGGCCGCGATGGCAATCGTGTTCGGCTTGAGCGTGTAGACCCAAGTGATCACGTCGATATCGTCACGGAAGGCCCGCTTGTCGGTGGCCCCGAGTTGAGCGTTCTCGTGAAAGAGCTTCTTGAATACCCGCTTGCCCAATTGGCATGCGTCGGGAATGCCCATGTGGTTGTACAGAACGTCGATCATTCGGCGGCCTCCGAATCATCGACAACGATCAGGTAAGCGATGACCTCGAAGTCGTCGATACCCTGGAAGCTATCCTTGCTGAGTACCGTCCCGCCGCGTTGAAATAGGCTCTCGACGCCCTTCTCCTCGGCCTTGCCGGTGATCGAGGCAACGGCCTTGGCCAACAGCGATTGGTATCGGCTCATGTCGGCACCATCCTTGGTGGCTCGATTGAACCGGGCGATGGCGTTCTCGTCGGGCTGAATCCGCCCGAGTGAGAGTTTCTTCATCAGGTCCAGGACCTTCCGGGCCTGGGTGAAGTTCAGTGAGACCTCGCCCGATTCGGTCACGTAGACCAGATAGTGCGGTGCCAGGGCATAGGTCGTGTCTGTTCTGATGCGGGCGGACTCGTTTCGCAGGCAGAACACGACGCCCGGCTCCAGCTTCTCGTCCCCGAGAATCTCGTCGACCGAGGTAACGGCGAAGGCCCCGTGCGGCATCTGCTCCAGCCGCCCGGCGTGTTCCTTGAGGTACTGGGCCAGGTCCATCTTGAAGTCGTTAAGCGTCATGTCCGTGATGGATATGCCGTCGGACAGGTCTTCCATATCGACGACTTCGTTCTGCAATTGTTCGAGTTGCCGGCGGCGATAGGCCAGGTCGTTCATCTTGCCGCTCTCGGTGGACTCGATGAGGTTTTCTTCGCCCGTTGCCGATATGTCCAGCAGAACCATCCGCCCGGAAACGCGGGCCTCCAGGTTGATGTACTCGTCCAGTTCGATGTTGGGCCAGAAGTTGACCAGTTGGATGACGTCGTTGAGCGAACCGAGCCGGTCAACCCGGCCGAAACGTTGGATAATGCGGACCGGGTTCCAGTGGATGTCGTAATTGATCAGGTAATCGCAATCCTGGAGGTTCTGGCCTTCCGAGATGCAGTCGGTGCCGATCAGGATGTCGATTTCGTCCGTCAGGTTCTCGTCGATCTTATCGCGTTCCTTGGAGATCGGCGAGAAGGAAGTAATGATGGAAGCCAGGTCTTTGCGGATGCCCGGCATTGTGGTGCGGTTGCCGCCGACGCCGGAGACAGTTGCCGAGTAGACGCCGAGGTGTTGTTGTGCCCAATCGGCAATGTTGTCGTAAAGGTAATCAGCCGTGTCGGCAAACGCCGTGAAGATGAGGATCTTCTTGTTGTCGGCGTTGATGGGGTTCTGGCACTTGTGGGCGATGATTTCCTTCAGACGACGGAGCTTCTCGTCGCGTTCCACGCCGATTTCCCGAGCCTCGCGTAGCAGCTTGATCAGCCGGCCTTCGTCTTCGTCCAGTTCTTGCCGCATGCGAACAAGATCGATGTCTTGAATGAGCACCTTGATCTTGCTGCCAATCAGGTACGGGTCAAAGTCGGAGTCTTCGACTTCAATCTCTTCGATATTGAGTTCCTCGACGTCGGACTCCTCATGCGATTCGATCCGCTGAATCATGCCGCGAACCCCGCCGAGTTGTCGTTCGATAGTAAGGGCGAACGAGTGGATTGAGCTTTCCATCCGCTTGAAGAGATTGACTCGCATCAAGTGGGTGAGACTCTCTTCGCGGTCGATCTGCCTGAAGACCGACCCGCCGGCCACCTTCATGTCGTACTTGCGGCTGTATTCTTCGAGCTTGTCGGGACGAACGTAACGCAGCGGAGCGTACGCACTGAGGTTCAGCAAACGAATGTCGCGGTTGATGTCCCTCAACTCTGGGAACATGTCCTTGGTGTCGATGTCGGCCTTGATGTTGTCGGGCTTCGCCCGCTCGGGAAACTTGCCGATTTCCGTGAGGTCGTAGTATTTCTCGATGTGCTTCCGGGAACGAGCGATTGTGAGCAGGTCGAGCAGTTGGAAATAGTCGAAGTTCAGCGTTTCCAAGAGCGACGCAGCCGTTCGATCGGTGGGATCCAGCCGAAGCCACTGATTGAATCGTGTCTGGGCTTTGCGGAGCGTCTGTTCGAGGCTGGTGATACCGCAATGATGGAGTGCGTCGTCCTTGCCTTCGGTGATAAAAGCAACTTGGTTCTTCAGGTCGTTCATCCGGCTGTTGACGGGCGTGGCCGACAGCATCAGGACCTTGGTCTTGACGCCCGAGCGGATGATGTCACGCATCAGGCGTGAGTATCGGGTGAGTCTGTCCTTGCGTGGCTGATTGTTGCGGAAGTTGTGCGACTCGTCAATGACGATCAGGTCGTAGTTTCCCCAGTTGAGCGATTCAAGGTTCAACTCGCCGGACTTTCCCCGAACACGGGTCAGGTCCGTGTGATTGAGAACGTCGTAGTTGAAACGGTCGTCGGCAAACAGGTTGCGGCGGTCGTTGATCGTGTAAACGGTCCAGTTGTCTCGCAACTTCTTCGGGCAAAGGACCAGGACTCGGTCGTTCCGCAACTCGTAATACTTGATGATGGCCAGTGCTTCAAATGTCTTGCCAAGGCCGACACTGTCGGCAATGATGCAGCCGTTGTACTTCTCGATCTTGTCGATCGCACCGAGTACGCCATCACGCTGGAAGCGATAGAGCTTGTTCCAGACCAGCGTGTCTTTGATTCCGGTGCGGGTTTTGATGATCTTGTCTTCTTCAATCTCGCCCAGCACGTCGCGAAAGATATTGTAGAGCGTGAAGAAGTAGAGCAGGTCGGGAGACTTATTGGCATAAACCTCCTGCAACTGACTCAAGACCTCCGCTTTGACGTCTCGCGTGGCCTCGGTGTTATCCCAAATCGACTCGAACCATGCGAGCAGACTGTTCGTTTCCTCTGGCGTCGTAAAGCAGGTGTTCATTTCGTAGGCCGGTGAGGGCGTAAACCCAAGCCCGGACGACGTGAACGACGAACTGCCGTGGATGGCGAGAGCTTTGCCATCAGGATTCTCGACGTGAAACAGGTTCTGCGGCACTGGAGCTGTGACGGTCTTGATTTCCGTCTTCTGCTCCAACCACTTCGCACACTCGCGAGCCACTTGCGACACATTCAGTGCGTTGCGGAACTGGCGGTCCTGTTCACCGCCACTCGGGTCTGGAAGCCGGAAGCCGTCATTCTCCGCAGTTTCTTGGGACGCCTTCAACGCGGTGAGTAGCAACCGTAATGATTGGACCTTGGAAAGCTCCTTTTCTAACGACCTGTAGCCATAGATCGAGAACAAGCTGGAAACGATGGCAAGCCGAGCATCCTGCCCGATACTACCGGCCAGTGTTTCACCGACTTTTCCCTGAGTCTTGTTGTCCAGGAGTGTTGTCATTGGAAGGTGACCTTATCTGGCTTTTGCGTGTGCCCAGTATTGGCTGTGATAGTGGGTGCTCATTGGCTATTGCGGTTTGGTCAACACGGAATCGGCCCTGATAACTTTGGGTAAGTTGCGTCGGAACGCGTTGGCGTGCTCCTTGCCGATGTTCCTGTCGGTGCCGTGAATGTACTCGGCCGCGTCCAAATTGTTCCGCAGCTTATCCGCCGCCAGCCAGAGCGTAGCCTCGAAGCCCAAATTGGCCCCGTTGCCGTTGGACGATTTCTTCTTCGCTCGCTTCTTCTTCGCCATAGTGAGGAGTCTCGCGGTTGATCGGTTTCGGGAAGCCAACCCACGATCAGGCGGCCGCCACCCAATATACCGACCCCTCCCCTGGGTTGCAACAAGCTGGGCGGCCGGACGGGCAGAACTGGCCGATATCGGGTATCGATAAGTCGGAACAGGCAAGCGGGGAAGAATTG
>CAYYOX010000583.1:0-461 GCA_964473065.1 uncultured Planctomycetaceae bacterium
GCGACGGCTAAACGACTGAACTCCGAAATCGGGAAGTAATTCCTTTACAAGTCCTAAGTCGCCGTTCAGATCCACGCCGGCGGAAGGACTGGCAAGATTGGAGAAGATCAGCGGCTGCGTGACGAACCAATTGTCGCTAGGACTGAAGGGCAACTGTTGAGTCACGATACGGCATTCGATCAGTTTGGAGCATAGCAAGTGCAACTGCCACGTGCAACTATTTCCGTGCGGTCGTGTGCCCCACAGCTCGCAGGAGACCCGCTGGGCTGAGAAATGCGGCCGAGAAGTCGGGCGGCTAGTCAGCCGTCCCGGGGGCCGGGAGTCGTCTATTATCGGCCAGAGAGTCGTTTTGCCCCGGTCGCCACCAAGGCTTTACTTTTCCTTGTCATCCTCTTTATCGTCATCCTCTTCCCATTCGGCGTCCTCCCACTCGTCGTCATCCTCGTCGTCTTCCTCGTCGT
>CAYYOX010000583.1:471-4668 GCA_964473065.1 uncultured Planctomycetaceae bacterium
GCTCTCTTTGGGCAAGAGGTTTTGGAAGAATCGGCGATGCCGCCGCCGTCTGGCAGCGACTTGCTGGAACTGGAGATCGAGCAGTTGCGGCGGATGCCGGTGGCCCCGGCGTTGGCCGAAGCCATTCGGCGGACGCGTGGTGCGCCGCTGCTGCTGGTGGGTGAGACGCCCGGTTTCGCGACACGTGGCGCCACGATCAACTTTTATCTGGATACCGATCGGACGGTCGGTTTCGAGATCAACGTCGATGCGACCGCCCAGCGCAAGCTGTGCGTGGACGCTCGATTGTTAAAACTGGCGAGGATTGTCAGGAATATCCCACAACCGAATGGAAACGGCTGAGAACGGAGGTGCGCCGTTGAACGCCTGCCGTGCCATGGCGTGGCGATTCCGGTAGGCGGGAGCGATAATCTGCCTGGAGCGATGCCCATGTGGTCCGTCAATAACCTTTCCATCAAGCGTAAACTAACACTGTTGATGGTGGCAGTCAGCGGTGCGGCCTTGCTGGTGGCGGTCGTACCGATTGTGGCCAATAACTATGTCACGCTGCGGTCCTCGAAAGTCACCCAACTGACCGCGCTGGCGGACGTGTTGGCGTCGAACAGCACGGTGGCCATGCGGTTTCACCAGAAGCAGCCCGCGACAGATCTGCTGGCTTCGCTCACGAAGCGACCGACCGTCAAGTATGCGTGCCTTTTCGACAAGGACGGTGAGATCTTCGCCTTCTACCGTTGCGGACCCGATTCTACGTTCTCGCCGTCGCTCCCCCACTGGACCGGGCACCGCTTTCTAGGAAACGCGTACCTGGACATCGCGTTGCCGGTAGAAGAGGAGAATGAGGTTCTGGGGACGATCTATTTGCGGGCCGCGATGAGTGACCTTTACGGCCAGTTTTACCGCGACGCGGGGATCGTCCTGGGAACCGTGGTGCTGGCGTTGGCCGTTGCCATCATGGCCGCCGTCTGGTTGCAGCATGTGATCTCCATGCCGATCCTCTCGCTGGCGACCACGGCCGGGCGGATTACCGAGAAAGGTGACTACTCGATCCGCGTCGACCCGCGATCGACCGATGAGATTGGCGAGTTGTATCGGCAGTTCAACCTAATGTTGGAAAGGATCCAGGCCTCGGAAGACGACTTGCGCTGCGAGCGGGACCATTCGGCCGGGATCATCGAGGGCACGTCCGCCGCGGTCTGCGGGGTCCTGCCCGACGGGAGAACGGCTTTCGTCAACCCGGCTTGGCAGCAGGTTGCCGGCTATCGCGAAGAAGAACTCGCCGGGCGGAACTACTGGGAGCTTATGTATCCCGGCCCGCAGTACCAGCAGGTCGAACGATTCTTCCGCGACCTTAAGAAGGGAGATCTCCGCGACTACGAGATGACGTTGACCACCAAGGACGGCAAGAAGCGCACCCTCGCTTGGAACTCGCTGCAACGTTGCGATGAGAACGGGGATCTCGTCGAACTGGTCGGCTTCGGCAACGACATCACCGATCGGAAACGGGCGGAAGCGGAACGCGAGAAACTGATCGTGGAATTGGAGGCCAAGAACGCCGAGTTGGAGCGATTCGCCTACACCATCTCCCACGACCTGAAGACCCCGTTGATCACGATCAAATGTTTCTTAGGCCTGCTTCAAGAGAATCTTGCCAAGGCAGACGACCCGACGAACCAAGACGCCATGCGACGGATAATCGGCGCCGCGGACAAAATGCACGACTTGCTCGGCCAGGTGTTGGCGTTGTCTCGAATTGGACGGGTGAGCCATCCGGTCGAGGATGTCGCGCTGGGGGATTTGGCTCGCGAGGCCGTGGAAACGGCAGCCGGTGTGCTCTCCGAGAACCATGTCGTCATTCAGATCGCTCCCGACCTGCCCGTATTGCGCGGTGACCGGATCCGGCTGCTCGAGGTACTGCAAAACCTGATCGAGAATGCCGCAAAATACATGGGCGATCAGCCCGAGCCGCGCGTCGAAATCGGCGCCCGGCACGACGGACAGGATATCGTGTGTTACGTCCGCGATAACGGTGTGGGGATCGAATCGCTGTATCACGAGAAGGTTTTCGGCCTGTTCGACCAGCTCGATCAGACAGCCACCGGCTCGGGCGTCGGCCTGGCGCTGGTGAAACGAATTGTCGAGGTACACGGCGGCCGCGTCTGGGTCGAGTCGAAAGGCCCCGGCCAAGGCTCAACCTTCTGCTTCACGATCCCCGCGAGCAAAAAGAGGAAAGAGGCCACGGATAAAGCACGGATGGAACACGGATAGAGAAACGCTTTGTCTCGTTTCAGGGAATAGAGTCTTTCGTCGTGAGCCTTGCACGCCGCGTGTACATACTCGGCAGATCCGGGCATCGCGGCGACCCGGTTCATCGGCGCCGGAGTCTCAATGCCGCCAAGCACAACCCGGCCGCAAACAGCAGCAGAATGCTGCTCGGTTCGGGGACGGCGAAGACGTAGACCGTGCCGGGGAAGTCGGGATCGGCGGAAGCGCTCAGGCTGCCGACCAACGCCGTGTTGCCGTCGATGGCGACCGGCAGCGTGTAGTAATCCTCGCCGCTGAGGTTCATCAGTAAGGCCGTTTCTGTCCAGCCTGAGTCGCGTTGCTCAAAGACATACACGTAGCCATCCCGGGAATCCGTGATCAGTGCCGTGTCGCCACTGATGGCCACGGAAGTGCCGAACTCACTGAATTCCGTCGAATTGCTGCCCACCAAGGTGTCGACGGCCTTCCAACCGGTGCCCTCGTCTTCGAAAATATAGGCCGACGCGCCCTCGCTTGATAACCACTGAGGGGCGCCGACGATGGCCTTGTCGCCACTAATGGCAACGGATGAACCAAAATAATCGTAGCCGATCTGGCCTTCGTCGGTCAACTGGGCCACCTGCGTCCAGCCCGAGCCGTCTTTTTCAAAAACGTAGGCCTTATCGAGTCCACCTCCCTTGCTGACCTGTTCTCCTTTCTTGCCATACATCGGTGTGCCGGGTGCCCCGACGATGGCCTTGTCGCCACTGATGGCTACCGACCAGCCGAACTGGTCGCTCGCTCCGGGATCGGCGGCCAACAGCTTGGCCGTTTGCGTCCAGCCCGCCCCATCATCTTCGAAAACGTACGCGGCCCCCGGTTTGTTGTCACTGTACGTGCTGTGCATGTGAGGCAATCCGACCAGCACGGTACCGCCGCTAATGGAGACCGAATGGCCAAACTCGAAGAGGGAGTAGGGACCGTTGGGATCTTCATCGGAGACGAGTTTAGCCACCTGGGTCCAGCCTTCCCCATTATCTTCGAAGACATAGGCCGCTCCCGGTCTGTCGTCTACGTTTGTGGGCCCTGGGGTCCCGATCACGACCGTATTGCCGTCGATGCCCACGGAACGCCCAAATCCATCGCCAGCCACACCGTCCTCGGGCAGGAGTCGGGCCACCTCCGCCCAACCGGCAGGGCCGTTTTCAAAGACATAGGTCGAGCCCGACCAAGCCCCATTTTCGTCGTCCCGCGGTGCGCCCACCACGGCCATGTCGCCGCTGAGCGAGACGGAGTAGCCAAACCAGAAATGGCTTCCTTCAACGCCGTCGCTGCGCGTAAGTTCGTCGACCAGCAGATCGGAGACCCAGGCCCGCGCGATCGACGCCGGGCAGAAGACCATTGTCAAAACAAAGACGACTCGCCATGTGGTGGCTCCTTCTGAGAAAAAAGGAAGAAGGGAACCACAGAGGGCACAGAGAACACAGAGACGATTTTCTTGTTTTCTTTCTCTGTGTGCTCTATGCACTCTGTGGTAGTCCTAATGTCCTGTACTGGAAAACCTAACGGTGTTTGCTGTTAATGGTCCAGAGATCATTCTCATTGGATGTTAGTATACCAGAACCTTTGTAATATGTAAAGTAGACCCAAGTGGGGCCACTGGTTTCTTTGTTCATTGCGATCCATTCGCTGTCAAAATGGGCAACCTTCCTCCCTCAATCGGGCTGATTTCTTGCATTCTTGTGAAATCTAGCCCTGAAAGCTTGACGCAGCTTACCGAGTCACTAAATTCAAATGCATCGCGGGTGGGGGGGTATGTAGTAATATATATTGCCATCTCGCAATGCATAGAGGTTTCGAGGGCGTGATCGTTTCCAGTTTGTGACAACAAAACTTTCTTTTTTGGAGGTGAACTGCCATGTGGATCAGCCGATTCTTCGACCGTCGTCGTAAATC
>CAYYOX010000584.1:0-4664 GCA_964473065.1 uncultured Planctomycetaceae bacterium
GCGGCGGAAGTTCTGATGGTAAGTTCTACGCCGTGGGTGTTCGCTGCTCGCCCCACCCTACAAGCCGAGTCCCGGGCTGGGCATCGAGCTAGACTCCGGAATCCTGGCCCGCTACGGCGTGGCACATCGGCAATCTGACAACAACAAGTCGTGAAGTTGTCCCGGGGTTCCCCGTCTTCCGCCGCTATTCACTATTCACGGCCTGATGCCTGGCTCTGGAAAAACGCTCGGGAATTGGTAGAATACTGGGCGGACTCAAGAAAAGCCTCCCAGCCAAACTCGCTAGCTACCCCTAAGTCCCTATGTCCTCGATTCGCCAACTTTCTCAGAGCTTGATCAACAAAATCGCGGCCGGCGAGGTCGTCGAGCGGCCGGCGAGCGTGGTTAAGGAGTTGATGGAGAACGCGGTCGATGCCGGGGCGACGCGGATCGATGTGTCGGTCGCCGGCGGCGGGGCCGAAATGGTTCGCGTGGTCGACGATGGGTCGGGGATCGCCGCCGAGCAATTGCCGCTGGCCGTGGCAAGCCATGCCACGAGCAAGCTAACCGAGGCCGACGACCTGTTTCGGGTGGCCACCTTGGGATTCCGCGGCGAGGCGTTGGCCTCGATCGCCGAGATCAGCCGCACGACGATCCGCAGTTGCACGCCCGAGGGCCAGGGCGGGGCCGAGCTTTGCGTGGTCGGCGGCAAGCTGGATGAGGTCACGCCTTGCGGCTCTCCGCCCGGTACGTCGATCGAGGTGGCCAATCTGTTTTTCAACACGCCCGTGCGGCGGAAGTTCCTTCGCACCACGCAAACCGAGTTCGGGCATGTCAGCGAGGCCTTCACGCGAATCGCCTTGGCCGAGCCGGGCATTCATTTCACCTTGCGGCACAACGATCGCAACGTCTTCGACCTGCCGGCCTGCGACGCCTGGCGGGAGCGGATCTCGAAATTTTTCGGCCGACCCCTGGCCGAGTGCCTGATCGCGGTCGAGAGTGCCGACGGGCCGGTGCGACTGGTCGGCTACGTGGCCGACCCTTCGCAAAGCCGCGGCAACAACAAAATGCAATACCTGATGCTCAATGGGCGGTTCATCCGCGACCGGTCGTTGCAACACGCCTTGACCGAGGCCTATCGCGGGCTGCTGATGACGGGCCGTTATCCGATCACCTTTCTGCGGCTCGACATGCCGCCGGAGATGGTCGACGTGAACGTCCATCCGACCAAGCTGGAGGTGCGGTTCCAAAATGCCGGGCCGTTGTACAGCCAGTTGCTCTCGACCTTGCGCAACAAGTTTCTCACCTCCGACCTGACACCCCGGGTTCGACCGGAAGGCGAGGACCCCAGCGGCTCGCACGATCCGGCTCGGGCGGTCGAGATGCGTCAAGAGTTGGTCGACTGGGCCAAGGGCGAAGTGGCCGCCTGGAAGCCGTTCCCCGATCAGGGCCCGTCCGCGACGCCGACCAGTGCGCCGGCCACCGGCTCGGGCGGCGGTTATTCGAGGTCCAAGGAACCCTTGCAGTTAAGCCGACTGGATCGACCTTGGACTCCTCCAGCCGGCGAGACGCCCGACGCCGATGCTCATCAGCCGCCGCAACCGTCGCGCGAAGCGGCCGTCGGGGCGTTGCAGATCCACAATCGTTATCTGGTCACCGAGAGCGAGGAGGGCGTGACGATCATCGACCAGCACGCCCTGCACGAGCGGATCCTGTACGAGCAGCTTCGCGAGCGGGTGCTCAACGAGGCGGTCGAGACGCAGAGCCTCCTGGTGCCCGAGCCGGTCGACCTTAGCGCTCCGGAAGCGGCCGCGGCCATGGAGCATCGCGAGCTATTGGCAAAGCTGGGGATGAAGATCGAGCCGTTCGGCGGCGATACGATCCTGGTGGCCGGCTATCCGGCCATGCTGGCCAACATCAGTCCGGCCGAGGTGCTTCGCGAGCTTTTGGAGCGGCTTGTCGAGGGCCCCAAGCAGCCGGATCGGACCGATCTGCTGGACGACCTGCTGCACACGATCGCCTGCAAGGCGGCGGTCAAGGCGGGTGATCGGCTGGCGCCCGAGGAAATCACGGCCCTGTTGGGCCAGCGGCACACGGTCGACGATGCCCATCATTGCCCTCACGGCCGCCCCACGGCCCTGGTTTTCACGCGTGAGGAGCTGGATAAGCGGTTTGGCAGGGTTTAGCCCAGTGGCAATTGTGCCGTGGCGACCCTTGCGATTTGGCGGCCGGCGGGGGATAATGGAGGGTTGTGTTTAAGTGCTGCCTTGCAAAGCCGCAAGCGGCGATCTCTGACCTCTAACCCCTGATCTCTAACAATGATCTGCGTTAGTATTGGCCGTGGCCGACATCGCCACGTGATTGCGGAACACCGGCATCTGGTCGATCAGGGCGCTGAACTGGTCGAATTGCGACTGGACTATATCAACGGCGAAATCAATCTGAAACGATTGTTGACCGACCGGCCCGGCCCGGTGGTCGTGACCTGCCGGCGGGTGCGCGACGGCGGGAAGTATGCCGGGGGCGAGGATCGGCGGATGATGCTGCTTCGCACGGCGATTGCCGAAGGCGTCGAGTACGTCGATATCGAGGACGACATCGCGGCCTCGGTTCCGCGGTTCGGCCCCACGAAGCGGATCATCAGCATGCACGATTTCCGCAAAACGCCGACCGACCTCGAGCTGATCCATCGGCGGATGAATAAGCTCGATCCCGACATCATCAAGATCTGCACCATGGCCAACCACCCGCAAGACAACCTGCGGGTATTGCAACAGGCGCGCGACAGCAAGACGCCGATGATCGGGATTTGCATGGGCGATATCGGCATTCCCACGCGGATTCTGGCCGGACGCTTCGGCGCGCCGTTCACCTACGCCACGTTCCATCACGAACGATCGCTGGCGCCGGGCCAGTTGAGCTTCGACCAAATGAACGAGGTTTATCATTACAACCAGATCACGCCCGAGACGGAAGTTTACGGCGTGATTGCCGATCCGGTCGGGCACAGCCTCAGTCCGTTGATTCACAACGCGGCCTTTGCTGATTTGGGCATGAACAAAGTCTACGTCCCGCTTCGGGTGCCGCGCGAGGATCTGTCGCGGTTCATCGACGAGGCGCCGCAATTGGGGATCAAGGGGCTGAGCGTCACCATCCCGCACAAGGAAGCCGTGCTGAAGAAGCTAACCGAAGCCGACGGAGCCGTGCGTGGCATTGGGGCCGCCAACACCATAATCTTCGACGGCGACTCGCGAGTCGGATATAACACCGACTATCGGGCCGCCATAGGCAGTCTGGAAAACGCCCTGAAGCAGCAAAACCCGGCGGAGAATCCCTTCGACGGGAAGACGGCCCTGGTGTTGGGGTCCGGCGGCGTGGGCAAGGCGATCGCGCACGGGCTGATCCGGCGCGGCGTCCAAGTCGTGTTGACCGACGGCGTTGCCCGACATGCCACGGAGTTGGCCAAGCGGTTCGATTGCCGATCGATCGAATGGTCGTTGCGGCACACGGTCTCGACCGATTTGCTGATCAACTGCACGCCGGTGGGAATGCACCCCAACGTCGACGAAACGCCCTACGACAGGCACCATATGCGGCCTTCGATGGTCGTCTTCGACGCCGTCTACAATCCGGAAAACACGATGCTCATCAAGAACGCACGAAAGCGGAATTGCACGGTCGTCACCGGCGTAGACATGTTCGTCCGCCAGGCCTGCCTGCAATTCGAGCTGTTCACCGGCCAGGAAGGCCCCGCCAGCCTGATGCGCGACGTCATCAAACGAGCCACCGCCGCCGCCAAAACCTAACGCCGCTTGCGGCTTTGCAACGCCCCCTCATCAACAGAAACCTAAATGACGAAATCCGAATGACGAATGACTAAGATACGGTTCTCCCTTTCGTCATTCGTCATTCGTGCTTCGTCATTTCGCTAATATATGCCGCTTGCGGCTTTGCAACACTGACCACGAACGGTTTCCCGCCATGTCCCTAACACTCATCGGCTACCGTGCCACCGGCAAAACGACCCTCGCAAAGCTACTGGCCGAGCGGCTTGGTTGGGACTGGATCGATGCGGACGTCGAGATCGAGCGGCGGGCCGGCAAGTCGATCGCGAGAATCTTCGCCGAGGACGGCGAGCCCGTGTTTCGCGATATCGAGGCCCAAGTGATTGCCGACTTGTGCCGGGAAGAGCGGCTCGTGTTGGCGGCTGGCGGCGGGGCCCCCATGCGGCAACCGAGCCGCGAGGCCATGCGGGCAGGCGGCAAGGTCGTGTGGCTGGTGGCCCAGCCCGAGACCGTGCTGCAACGTATGTCGGGCGACCAGACGACGGCCGGCCGGAGACCCAGCTTGACCGACCGCGGCCCCTTGGACGAGATTTCACACTTGATCGAGCAACGCGCGCCGATATATCGCGAGACGGCCGACCTTGAGGTCGATACTGAGGAAAAGACACCCCAGCAGCTTACCGACGAGATCCTCGAGCAACTCGACCTCCCCTCTCCCTTTGGGAGAGGGGCAGGTGGATGAGGCATCGAAAAGACACGCAAGACATCACCCTATTGGGATTCCTACTCGACCGATAATTAGACCTCAGCGCCGGACATGTCCAGCCGCAAGAGAAGCTGCAGTTGTCGGGCGATCGGGTCGAGGGAGGCCAAGATGGCCAGAGAGACGGAGTCGAGCGT
>CAYYOX010000585.1:0-4664 GCA_964473065.1 uncultured Planctomycetaceae bacterium
GATCCTGCATATCGATCACGAGAAGGAAAAGATCGCCCTGGGATTGAAGCAGAAAACGCCCAGTCCTTGGGAGCAGGTCGAGGAGAAGTATCCCGTCGGATCGCGGATCACCGGCAGCGTCGTCAATGTGATGAGCTACGGTGCGTTCGTGAAGCTCGAGGAAGGGATCGAAGGATTGGTCCACATCAGCGAGATGTCGTGGACCCGGCGGATCAGCCACCCGAGCGAACTGGTGCAGATCGACGACGAAATCGAAGTGGTCGTCCTGGGAATCAACAAGGAGAAGCAAGAGATCTCCTTGGGGATCAAACAGACCCAGTCCAACCCGTGGGACGATGCCACCGAACGCTACCCGATCAACAGTGTGATCAAGGGGACCGTACGGAACCTGACCAATTACGGCGCGTTTATCGAGATCGAGGAAGGGATCGACGGGCTGTTGCATGTCAGCGACATGTCGTGGACCCGAAAGATCAGCCATCCCAACGAAATCGTCGAGAAGAACCAAGAGGTCGAGTGCCGCGTGCTCTCGGTCGATCAGGAGCGTCGCCGGATCGCCTTGGGACTGAAGCAATTGGGCGAAGACCCCTGGGAGCGAGACATTCCCGGCAAGTACGAGCCCGGTCAGATCGTCACGGGACCGGTCACGAAGATCACGAATTTCGGCGTGTTCGTCGGCCTCGAGGACGGTCTGGAAGGGTTGTTGCACATTTCCGAATTGGCCGACCACAAGGTTGAGAATCCCGAGGATGTGGTCAAGGTCGGCGAGGAGATCGAAGTGAAGATCTTGCGCGTCGATTCGGACGATCGCAAGATCGGGCTGTCTCGCAAACGCGTGGAATGGGCCGAGGAAGCAGAAGCCGAGGCTGCCCAGGCCGAAACGGCGCCCGAGGTTAGCGACACGGACCTCAAAGGCGGCGTGGGCGATAGCTCGGGTCCCCTGATCCAACCCGCTGCCGCCCCAGTCGAAGAAAAGCCGGTCGAAGAAGAGCCGGTCGAAGCTATTCTGGTCGAAGAAGAGCCTGCCGAAGAAGCACCGGTTGAAGAAGAAGCGCCGGTTGAAGAACCTGCCGAAGAATCTTCGGAAGATGAGGTGAAAACGGCCGAATCCGCTCTGGAAGAGGAATCGGCAGAACCGGAAGTAGCGACCGTCGATCAACCGACCGAAAACGAAGAGTCGGAACAATCGGAAGAAGAAGCGAAACAATAGGGCAAGCTCCCACAGAGCCAGACCCGCCTTTTTCCTAGACATACCGCACGACCCCGTCGACCGCAACCGACGGGGTCGTTCTTTTCGGTACGGTCAGAAACTCACGTACATTCGCCCCAGTGAGTCGCATGCTCGCCGAGTTGCAGTCGGGCGCACTTTGCGCCGATAGTTGTCTTTAGCTAACCCGAATATCTTCGATGATGGTATGTACCCCTATGACGACAGAAACTAAACGCAAACCGACTTCCTCCGTGCAATCTCCGTTGGAAACGTACCTCCGCGAGATCAACGAGACCGCGCTCCTCTCGGCCGACGACGAGCACAATCTGGCCGTATCCATTGGGGAAGGAGACACCCAGGCCCGCGACCGGATGGTTCGGGCGAATCTGCGACTGGTAGTCAACATCGCCCGGGGATATACCGGCAAAGGTCTCAGCCTGCAGGACCTGATCGAGGAAGGAAACTTGGGGCTGCTGCGGGCCGTGGAAGGATTCGACCCGGGCATGGGGACTCGCTTCTCGACCTATGCCAGCTACTGGATCAAACAGTCGATCAAGCGGGCGTTGATCAATACGGCTAAGACGATTCGCATTCCCGCGTACATGGTCGAACTGCTTTCGAAATGGCGTCGGGCAAGCACCCGATTGACCGAAGAGCTTGGCCGTTCACCCACGCCGGAAGAGGTGGCCCGCGTGCTGGGATTACCCAAGAAAAAGCTCCCGATCATCAAGAAGGCTATCCGAATCTACAACCTCACGCCGCAGACCGATCAGGCCGACGCGGGTTGGTCGCTCGGCGAAATGGTCATGGATGACCATGCACGCACGCCCGAAGAGGAGATGGTCGAGCACGACAACCTCAGCCACGTGATGGCCCAACTGGAAACCATGGACCAGCGCGAGGCCACCGTTCTGCGGATGCGATTCGGACTCAATGACAACGAACCGCGCACGCTGAAGGAAATCGGCGAGACACTGGGACTCACCCGCGAACGCGTACGCCAAATCGAAACCGAGGCCCTCGGCAAGCTGGCCGAAAGCCTCGAAGGGGAACAGTAGTACCGTTCCGATGTCGAGCCCGCGGCATCAAGTCAGTCTTTGGCCACGTAGTCGATCACTAACACATCGGCGAAGTGCGGCCCGGCCAGCTTGACGAACCCTTTGTGAGCCGGGTGAGGCAAATAGACGTCACGGCCCTTCTGGTCATTGAACGTCACCAGGAAACAGTGCGTGAATCCTTTGTCGAGCCCCTCGGGACTGTTGTTCGTGCCCCACTCATAGTCCACGATCTCGGAAACCTTCGACGGCAACCGCCCGAATGCATCCTCGATCGCTTTGACTTGCTCGGGCGTCGTGTCCTCTTTGAACTTGAACAGCACGACGTGACGCAATTTGCCAAGGTGCGAATTCTTCTTCCCAGCCGGCTCGGCCGTCTTGCTCGACGCGGCCAAAGTCATGCCGACCACGATGGCCAACAACCCAAAAATGACGAATGATCTCATGTTGTGCTCCTCCAATTACGCAAAAGGGTTACTTGTTCGTACCATCCGGCTACTTGCCGAATTGACGCTGGGACAGCAACGAGAGTCGCGGTTCCGCGGGCCAGTATAACAGGTCGCCCCTGCCGTGGCAAACGTTTCGGTCATTCGGGCAGGAGAACTGGAAAGTGGCTTTTGTGAAGTGGAAAAAGGGGACTGGCTCCCGGCACGGCGGTGAGACGTTTAGCCGTCGCCGGCACGGCGATGAGATTGGCGATCCGGCCCTCACCGCCGTGCCGGCGGCGGCTAAACGAATTCCGGAAGTAATTCCTTTACAAGTTCTAAACCCGCCGAAACTCTCCCCCGCTCGGTGCCTGTCGCCTTTTTTCACGCGTTCACTCGTCGGCGTCATCTTCGCGGAACTGTTCGGCGAGCCACTCGTCCCATTGGCGGCCGGATTGGACGCCTAGTTGGGAGCGGTTCTTTTGGATCGCGCGGTTGACCAGTTGGCCCATCTCCGGATCGAGATGCGTGCGAAGCGGAAGCAGCTCGTCGAGCACTTCGGCCGACCGGCGGTAGTTGCCTTGCAGGGTCAAGATTCCACAATGCCCCGCCAGACCGAATGCCCTTAATGCCGGGTCCGACGCGCCGGAAGCGGCACACTTGTCGAAGATGGCCAAGGCCCGATCGTACTCGCCGCGTTGTAAGTAGATTCGCGCCAGTTGCTGTTCGGCGCGTTGGGCCACGTGCTTTTCGGGGTAGTAGTCGATCACGCTTTGCCACGCTTCGGCCGTACCGATCCGGCTGGCCAAAAGGTATTGCTGCACGGCCGTCGATCGTTTTGGCAGCGCAGGCGCCGCTTCGGCATTGGCCAGCAGCGAGGGTTCTCGCATCGTAGACCAGGCGAGAACTCCGCCGACGCCAAACGCTGCCAGGATGCCGACGGCGAACATTAGTCGCTTGCGTTGTGCCGATACGCGGGACGGTTCGCTGTGCATGATCGCGGACAGCCGGTGGGTGGCTTCGAAGCGTTGGTCGACCGCGGTTTCTACGCCGACCATTTCCCAACTCGGCAGGTCTTCCGGCCAGGTGTCGGCATGGTCCAAATGAAGGCGATATAACTGCGCGAGCACCTCTTGGGCCGATCGGCAGCGGCGGTCCGGGTCCTTGGCCAACATCTGATGGACCAACCGGCAAAGCGCCGGCGGCAGATCGGGGCGAAGGCTCTCAAGCGGCTCGGGCTTGGTCTTGAGGTGCTGCACGGCCACGCCGAGGGCCGTCTCGCTGAGAAACGGCGGCGAGCCGGCCAGCATCTGGTAGCAGGTCACGCCGAACGAATAGACGTCGCTGCGCGGATCCAACGCGCGGCCTTCCACCTGCTCGGGACTCATGTAGAGCGGCGTACCCAGCGTGATTCCGGCCTGAGTCAACTCGGGTGCCTCGCCGGCGCGGACAACGCGAGCCAGCCCGAAGTCGGCTACCTTCACCTCGCCGGACCGAGTGAGCATGATGTTCTCGGGCTTGATGTCGCGATGCACGACGCCATGCTCGGCTGCTTTGGCCAACGCGGCAGCCACCTGACGCATGATCGATATTGCGTGCGGCAAATCGGGCGGAGCGCGCCGCGCGAGCCACTGTTTCAGGTTGTGTCCCTCGACATATTCCTGGGCAATGAAATGCAGCCGGTCGACGTGCCCTACTTCATAGATCTGCACAATGTTCGCATGGACCAGCGAGGCGGCCGCCTGGGCTTCCCGCTGAAAACGCTTCAGGTACATCGGATCGTCGGCCAGTTCCGGTCGAAGAACCTTGACGGCCACGGTGCGTTTCAGCGAGGCCTGTTCGGCCAGATAGACCTCGGCCATGGCGCCGTGCCGCAGTCGACGCAGCAGTCGAAAATCCCCCAACTGCCGCCCGGAGAGATCGCCGGAGGCCGAAGATGGCGCCGGCGTTTCCTCAGACTTTCTGCTCGCTTCA
>CAYYOX010000586.1:0-4638 GCA_964473065.1 uncultured Planctomycetaceae bacterium
GACCGAAGCGATGGCCGTCTTCGATGGTCATCAGCGTTGCGTTGGGTACGTCGACGCCGACCTCGACCACCGAAGTGCAGATCAGCACCTGAATCTCGCCGCAGCGGAACTCGTCCATCACGGCGTCCTTTTCGTCGGAACTCATCCGCCCGTGGACCAACCCCAGCCGAAAGGCTTCTAGCTCGCCGTTGGCCAAGTTCTCGAACGTGGTATCGAGGTTGGCGATTTGGCCCGAGTCCGACTCTTCGACCAGCGGCGTGACGATGTAGCCTTGGCGACCTTCGCGGAGTTTCTTGCGGAAGAAGTCCCACCATCGCTCGCGTTTCTCTTCGTCGGCCTGGTAGGTGTGAACCTTCTGTCGACCCGGCGGACTGTCGCGGAGGATCGAGACGTCCAGGTCGCCGAAGAGGGTCATGGTGACCGTGCGCGGGATGGGCGTGGCGGTCATGACCAGGTAATGCGGATCCGTGCCGGCCTGTTTGAGGATTGCCCGTTGTCGGACGCCGAACTTGTGCTGCTCGTCGATCACGACCAGGGCCAAGTTGGCAAACTCGACGTCGTCCTGAATGATGGCCTGGGTGCCGACGACGATGTCGATTTGGCCCTGGGCGATTTGCTGAAGCAATTCGGCCCGTTGCTTGGCTGGCAGTCCGCCCATCAGTCGCCCGCAGCGAACTTCGCTGGCGGCGAGGAGTTTTCCGAGCGTTTGGGCATGTTGCCGGGCGAGGACCTCCGTGGGCACCATCAAGACGGCCTGACGACCATGGGCCACGGCCAAGAGCATCGCATAGACGGCCACCACCGTCTTGCCGCTGCCCACGTCGCCCTGCAGCAACCGGTTCATGGGCACGTCGCCGGTCAGGTCGGCGGCAATCTCGCCGATTGCTCCGCGTTTTCCTTCGGTCAGCTCGAAGGGGAATAGGCCCCGGATACGCGCATCGATCCGCGCGGTCGCCTCCAGCGGCGCGGCCTGATGGCTGGCACTCTGCTGGAGGCGCTTGATCGCCAGGGCCAGTTGCAGGATGAACAACTCCTGATAGACCAACCGCCGCCGAGCCCCGGCCAAGCCCTCGTGGTCGTCGGGAAAGTGGATCTGCGGCAAGGCACGACTTAGCGGCCAAAGGTCGTGCGTCTTGAGATACTCCTCGGGAAACGCCTCTTCGAGCAATCCGCCGTACGACTCGAGCGCCTGGCGAACGATTTTGCGCAACTCCCATTGCTGGAGCCCTTCGGTCAAGCCGTAGACGGGCAAGAGCTTTCCGGCCGGTTCCTGTTCGTCCTCGCCGAGTGTCTCGACTCGGGGATGGGTCATTTGCCAGACGAGTCCCTGGTACTTGGGTTTCCCGGAGAGCATCAGGCGTTGGCCGAAGGTGAACCTATCGCGCATGGCCGGCTGGTTGAACCATACGGCCCGGAGGTGCCCTGCGCCGCAGCGGACCAACACGCCGAGCAGACTGCCGCCGGAGTCGGTCGATCGCAGGTCGATGTCCTCGACCACGCCACAAACGCTTTGCAGCTTGCCCTCTTCCAGATCGGCGATTTCACGGCGATCGGTCAGGTCCTGGTAGTCGCGGGGAAAGAAGAAGAGCAGATCGGCGGCCGTATTGATCCCCAGCCGGACAAGCAACTCCGCCCGGTTTGGCGCCACGCCCGGCACGAATTGCACGGGCGTGGCCAGTTGTTCGGCGGCGTTTCGTGGGCGTGGGTTCATTCTGGGATCTGACTGAAAACTAACAACTAAGAACTTGTAAAGGAATTACTTCCGGAATTTGTTTAGCCGCCGCCGGCACGGCGGTGAGGGCCAGATCTCCAATCTCATCGCCGTACCGGCGACGGCTAAACGTCTCATCGCCGTACCGGCGACGGCTAAACGACTGAACTCCGAAATCGGGAAATAATTCATTTACAAGTCCTAAATGACGAAATCCGAATGACGAAGCAAGCCTCTTCCTTTCGTCATTCGTGCTTCGTCATTATCCTTTGCGTGGGTCTTCGTGCCTCGACCCACCCTACAAGGAATATGGCTACAAGTACTTCTGATACGCGGCGACGGCGAGTGTGTCGCAGCGTTCGTTTTCGGGATGGCCGGTATGGCCTCGGACGTGCGTGAATCGAATCGGATGCTTGGCGATCAATTCGTCGAGCCGCCGCCACAAGTCTTCGTTCTTAATCGGCGCGAAACTCCGCCCGGTGCGGCGGCGCCATCCGTTGGCTTTCCATTTCGAGAGCCACTCGCTGAGTCCTCGGCCCACATAGATGCTGTCGCTGACGAGTTCGACCGACGTGGGGCGTTTGAGGGCTTCGAGGCCGCAAATCACGGCCATCATTTCCATGCGATTGTTGGTCGTTTCGGGCTCGCCGCCCGATTGTTCGAGCGTTTTTTCGGACTCACGATGCTTCAAGACGAAGGCCCAGCCGCCCGGTCCGGGGTTTCCGCTGCATCCACCGTCGGTGAATAAGATGACCTCGGGTAGTTCTGGATAGGGGGTTCTACTCATTTTTGGGGGTCCCTGAGGTGGGGTTTACTTTGCCTGTTCGACCCAATGTACCCATTTTCGGTACGATATTGTGGCTAAATCAAACGTCTTGCTTGACTTTGACCCTCTGCGGAAGCGATAATCCACAAGAGCAGTCGACAGTATTGTATCCTTTTGGTACCATTTAGTTTACGCTGTGTTTGGTTTTGGAGCAAAGGGGGTTGGTCTCGTTCAGGATGTATCATCCGTCGCGACAGCCCGACAATCGTCAAATCTTATCTAGTTCTTGGAACTTACGTAACAGTTAACAGGAGGTAATAGTATGGCAGCCCTAAGAAACGCTCTGGCAAAGCGAACGAATCGATCTACCGACCGGCGCGCATTCACGCTGGTCGAATTACTCGTGGTTATCGCGATCATTGGGATCCTGATAGCCCTATTGCTGCCGGCCATTCAGGCGGCACGCTCGGCAGCACGTCGGGCTCAGTGTAAGAACAATCTGAAGCAACTCGGCCTCGGATTGCACAATTACCACGACGCGCGCAAGCGTTTTCCACCCAGTGCCATCTGGGACGCAAAACGCTCACTCACGAACAACGCTCCAGACTTGTCGTTGATCGATCAACCCTCGCCCCACGCCAAACTTCGAGAAACCTGGATCATCATGATCTTGCCGTATATCGAGCAGGAAAACACGTACGATGCGTTCGATCTGGACAAATATGTGCCTGACGATACGGTCGGCGCCGATGGGATCTGCAATGCACTCTGCCACTCAATACGAATAGAAACGTTGCTTTGTGGCGAAGGCTCGGAGAACAACCTCCAAATGCTGATGGGAACTGTCGGCAGCGCCAGCTTGGCCGCGATTGGTGATTACTGGGCTCGGAGTAACTACGCCGCCAACGCCGGCTTGGGGCTCGCGGGCTATGAGTCGCCGGTTAGCTCGGCGGATACCTCCACTATTTCGCCTGCCGCCGAATGGGCCACGTCGAAGGCCTGGTTCGATAAGAATTATCGCGGCGTGATGGGGGCCAATGACGGCCTGGCAATAAAAGATATCGGCGACGGCACCAGTAAGACGGTCTTGGTAGCCGAAATCCGAGCCGGGATCGCCGAGTTCGATCTCCGCGGCACCTGGGCTCTCGCCGGCGCCGGGGCCAGCGCCCTCTGGGGACACGGCGTATGGGGTTATAGCTCCAGCCAACCCAATGCTGCTAACGGACCGAATGCCGCGGTTTACGCCGACTCGGACGATATCTGGGGTTGCTCTGATATTCTGGCAGGCTTCGGCGGCCCCGAGAACCTCAAAGAGCAGGGAATGCCTTGCTCGGAGGGAAGCAACTCGCAGGCTACCGCGCGGAGCATGCACGACGGCGGCATCCAAGCTCTGTTCTGCGACGGAAGCGTCCACTTCATCGCCAACGCGATCGAACTCGGACGCAACGGGCAACTCGGCGCTTGGGATCGCATCATGCTCTCCAACGACGGCCTGACTGTCGAGCCGGGTGATTTCAAGACACAGTAAGTCGGTAACCATGAGGCCGCCGCAAGCGGCCGCCCATTGCCAGGATCAATAACCAACGGCGCCTCGGGAAACCGGGGCGCCGTTTTCTTTGCCTTCAACAAAAATCAAAGTTAAGGGGTAGCCGATAAATAACTTGTCGGCTTCAGTGACGGGTGGCTGGGGCATAGCGCAGCGGCGCCCCAGTTGTCCGGGTCCTGGGGCTTCGCTGCGCTCAGCCACCAGCCACCCCGAATGGAAAGTTATTTATCGGCTGGCTCTAAGGGCCGTTTAGACTGAAGTTCCAACTCAATCGCGAAGTAAGTCCCGTGTGGGACAGGTCTTGCGTCTATTTGCTTTGACGCGATCTGCCTACACTCCGTTTCCGCACGGGAGATCGAGCAAGGCGAAGGCCTGCTGCTGTAGCCGTGTCGGATGGGTTGCCATGTCGAATCGGTAGGGCACGTCCTGGGCATAGGTCACACATCGGTTCATGCATTGTGTGCCCAACGCCTGCAGCAGCGTGCTGAAACTGTGAAGCCCAACGCCCTTGTCACTTTTGCGAGAGGACTTTTTTCGCTTCACGCCCCGTGAGGCCAACAAAAAACCACACCTGGCAGGTGCCAGGGGTGGTTGCTTTGCTTTCCCGGTTTTTTT
>CAYYOX010000587.1:0-4636 GCA_964473065.1 uncultured Planctomycetaceae bacterium
CGACTGTGTCGCTAGAACTCCTTGATCGCGCCGCCGAGGAATGACGCCTGGACGATCGGATCGGACGGGTCGGGCGTGACGATGTAGCCTCGCTTCTGAAGCTCCTTCGCCCGCTCGATCGTGTTGACCTTGATCTCGCCGCCGATGCACTTGGCCCCTTGACCCCATTTCAGTTCGATGGTATCCAAGCCGTGCTTCTTGATGACATACTCGGCCACGCCCAGCCGCGTGTCTTCGACGTTCATCTGCACAAGGATTTCACCGTAGCCGCGATGATACTTCTTGTAGGTCTCGATACGCCGGTCCATGTCGGGGGCCAGCTTGACCTTGCCGTTGGAATCGAGTTCCAGCTCCGGATCGATCCCGCAGACATTTTCGCCACAAACGAGCGTCACGCCGCTCAGCGCCGCTCCGATGGCGAAATGTTCCCAGTTCTTCCGTGCGATCTCGGTCGAACCCAGGGCCCCGGTGAACACAGGCGCCGCCATCTTGACCTTCTTGTCCCAACCATACTCGGTTTCGACGTTCACATCCGGGAAGCGGCAGGTGTCGGGATTGGCCTCGACGCCTTCTGGAAGCCCCTCGCCGCCCAGGGCATAGCCCTGGATGTTCAGGTGGGAGTAATCGATCGGGTAATCCTTGTCTCCGCCGGCGGTCACTTCGCCAAAGGGCCCCGGATAGATCAATTCGCGGCCGCGAAAGGTGGCCCGAAACACTTCACAGTTGCCCTTACACCCGTCAACACACCGGGAACACAACCCCGACTGGGGGACCACGCTCCGCGAGCGGTTGACCGAATGGGTCGCATCATTCGCATTAGGTCTCTGCAGATTCACAACAATTCTCCTTGGCACGGTTCTGGAATTGGTACAACGAATACGCTATGCGCGGCCAGCTAATCCTGAGCCAGACCGCTGAGCATGAAAGCTCACACGCCCTCATACGACTTGCCTATGCCGCAGTCCTCGCGGCTAAACGGCTAATACACAAACAAGAACCGCTTATGCTAGCAGCTCTGGCAAAATAATAAACCCCCCAATTCGCTAATACATACTATTAGCCATGGTAATACCAGATGCTTCCGCCACCCGTACTCGACAAGACCGTCAATATCGTGGATAGTAAAGGAAACGTAGCGGCCCGCTGCAGGAGGCGACTCCACTCGCCGGGCGAGTTCCCGAACCGCCTTAAATCGGCGACTGGAGTCGCCTCCTACACGTTTCGATTGGCCGCCAGTCGTGCCGACATTCCCGGCATTTGCCGGGTTGTTCGGCTTTCCATAGCGTCCTCAGTCCCCATACGATCTGCCATGCCACGTATCCTGCGTAAGTTCCAATTAGTTCCCAACATCCACGAGTTCGTAGTCGAATCCCCCCAAGTGGCTGCCAAAGCCCGGGCGGGTCATTTCGTGATCGTCATGGCCGACGAACGAGGCGAACGCGTTCCGTTGACCATCGCCGACTACGACGCCGAGGCTGGCACCGTCACGCTGGTGCTGATGACCATCGGCACCTCGTCCCACAAATTGGCCAACCTGACCGAGGGCGACGATCTTTACGCCCTGATCGGACCCTTGGGCGAACCGTCCGAGATCGACGATTTCGGCACGGTCGTGATGGTCGCCGGCGGCGTGGGGACCGCACCGATCTATCCGATCGCCAAGGCCATGAAGCAACGCGGCAACCGCGTGATCTCGATCCAGGGGGCCCGCAATAGCGACCTGCTGTTCTGGACCGACAAGCTGGCGGCCGTGAGCGATCAGCACATCATCACCACCGACGACGGCAGCGCCGGACGCAAAGCCCTGGTCACCGAGCCGTTGAAAGAACTGGTCGAGGACGCCAACTCCCCCGTGGCTTGCGTCTATGCGATCGGGCCGGGCATTATGATGAAGTTCTGTGCCGAGACGACCCGAGCCTCCGGCGTGAAGACGATCGTCAGCCTCAACACGATCATGGTCGACGGCACGGGCATGTGCGGCGGCTGCCGGGTGACCGTCGGTGATCAGACCTTGTTCACCTGTGTCGACGGCCCCGAATTCGACGGCCACCTGGTCGACTGGGGTACGGTCCTGTCCCGGCAGAAGATCTACCTCGAAGAAGAGAAGTGTTCGCTCGACCAATACGTCGAGCAGTCCCAATCCCAAGAAGCCCAATCCTAAAAGATCCAGTTATAATGAGCGATAAACCGAAGCCCAAACAAGCGTTCAAGAATCCGCGTGCCCCGATGCCGGAGCAGGACCCGCAGGTGCGCCGTCACAATTTCGAAGAGGTTCCGCTGGGCTACAGCGAGGAACAGGCCCGGCAAGAGGCCGAGCGCTGCATGATCTGCAAGAAGCCGGGCTGCGTGAGCGGCTGTCCGGGCAGCGTCGACATCCCGGGTTTTCTCGAACTGGTTGCCGCCGGCGAGTTTGCCGCGGCCGCGCGGAAGGGCAAGCAGACCAACGCCTTGCCGGCCGTCTGCGGAAGAGTTTGCCCGCAGGAGTCGCAATGCGAGGCCGTATGCATCCTGAGCAAGAAGTTCGAGCCGGTGGCCGTCGGGCGGATCGAGCGGTTCGTGGCCGATTTCGAACGCGAGAACGATCTGGTCGAACTTCCCGAAAAACAACCGTCCAACGGCAAGAAGGTCGCCGTGATCGGTTCCGGCCCCTCGGGTTTGACCGTGGCCGGCGACCTGATCCTGCTGGGCTACGAGGTGACGATCTTCGAGGCCTTCCATAAGCCGGGCGGCGTGTTGATGTACGGAATCCCCGAGTTCCGCCTGCCCAAAGACATCGTCGAGAAGGAGGTCGATTACCTGCTGCAGTTGGGCGTAAAGCTCGAACTGAATCAGGTGGTCGGACAGACGGTCACGATCGACGAACTGCTAGGCGAGTCCGGTTTCGATGCGGTCTATATCGGTGTCGGCGCGGGCCTGCCCGTGTTCATGGGCCTCGAAGGCGAGGACCTTGGCGGCGTCTATTCGGCCAACGAATACCTCACCCGCAGCAACCTGATGAAGGCCTACCGCTTCCCCGAATACGACACGCCGGTGGTCCGCGGCAAGAGGGTCTGCGTGATCGGCGGGGGTAACGTGGCCATGGACTCCGCCCGAATGGCCTTGCGGCTGGGCGCCGACGAGGTCAATATCGTCTACCGCCGTTCCCGCACGGAGCTACCCGCCCGCGGCGAGGAGATCCATCACGCCGAAGAGGAGGGCGTGATCTTCAAATTGCTGACCAACCCCGTGGCCTTCGAGGGGGACGACCGCGGCATGGTCTGCCGGATGAAATGCCTGCAGATGGAGCTCGGCGAGCCGGACGACTCGGGACGACGCCGGCCCATACCGATCGAAGGCTCCGAATTCCCGATCGAGACCGACCTGATCATCGTAGCCATCGGCGCCGGGGCCAATCCCTTGCTGGCCAAGACGACCAAAGGCCTCCAGTTGAACCGTTGGGGATACATCGAAGCCGGCGACGACTGCCGCACCACGCACCAAGCCGTCTGGGCCGGCGGCGACATCGTGACCGGCTCCGCCACCGTGATCGAAGCCATGGGCGCCGGACGCCTCGCCGCGTCCGACATCCACCAATACCTCAACGCCAACGGCGAAGCCCCGCCCTGGAAGCCGGCCGAATAGGACTCGGTGATTGCGGGAGTTTTCCGTTTAGCCACCGCGGCCACGCGGTGTTAGCCGCCCAACACCGCGTGGCCGCGGTGGCTAAACGGGCGTGTGCCATTGCGTCGAAACGCCGTCGCTCAGTCGAGCTTCTTGATCCGCAGGTTCTTGAACTGCACTTTCATCGGCGGGCCGGGGTGCATTTGCAGGGCAATGATCCCCTTGGCGGCCGCGTGCTTCTTGTCCTTGTCCACCGCATGGGCCATCACTTGGCCGTTGATCTTCAGAATGATCTCCGGGCCCCGGGCGATGATCACGTAGTCGTTCCAGTCGTTCTGTTTGACGTGCTTGGCCAATTCGGCCGAATCGCCGATCTTGGTCACCTGCCGCTTGCCGTCCGCGTCGATCACGACCTTCTCACCACGCATGGCCACGCCGCCGCGGGTGTGCTCGAAGAGGCAGCCGGTCCATTGCGTTCCGGCCTCGAGATCGGCCTGGTATCCGCTGGTGTCCCAATCGGGCACCTCGCGGCTGCGGATTTGGATGCCCGAGTTGCCGCCGACGACCTTATAGGAGAGCCGCAGTTCGAAATCCGCCGGCTCGCCGCCGCGCCACATCAGGTAGTGATGCTTCACACAGGGCTTCTCCTCGGTGCTCTGAGCGGTAATGGTCCCGTCCTCGACCCACCAACCACCCGGCTTGCCCTCCCAGCCGGTGAGGTCCTTGCCGTTGAACATCGAGACAAAGCCCTCTTCAGCCTCGGCCAGGCAAGTCAGGACGCAGAGCAGAACGAGGCCGGCCAGTGATCGTGGAAGCATGATTGGGTTCCTTTTCGGTTCGGGGGGATGGACATCGCGAGGGCCCATTGTAGCACGGTCGCCAGCAGGTCGCAAATCCAGGAGATCTGCAACGTATCATGCGGGAGCCCGAAAATGGGGACTGGCTCCGTCGACGATGAGGATTGCCGTGGTGATTCATGCCGCCGACGGTGCCTGTCCCCTTTTTCGGGCGGCGACACCGGGGCACCGTGGAAAAG
>CAYYOX010000588.1:0-996 GCA_964473065.1 uncultured Planctomycetaceae bacterium
TTCAGCCGATAGTACGGTGGTCTTCAACGAGATCATGTACCATCCGGCCGACAATGAGCCGGGCATGGAGTGGATCGAGTTGCACAACCAAATGGCCGTGGATATGGATCTCTCGGGCTGGTCGCTGGATGGGGGCGTGCAGTTCCCGTTTGTCGAAGGAACCGTAATCCCCGGCGGCGGGTATCTGGTGATTGCCGAGAGTCCCGCCGTCTTGCAGGCAAACACTGGCTTCCAGGACGCGTTGGGGCCGTACACGGGAAAACTCTCCAACGGCGGCGAACGGCTCGTGCTGAGCAACAACAACGACCGGCTGATGGACGAAGTCACCTACGGCGACGAGAATCCCTGGCCGGTGGCGGCCGACGGTTCGGGCGCCTCGCTGGCAAAGATCGCTCCCCGTTCGCCCAGCGAACCGGTTGAGAATTGGACGCAAGGCGGTCAAGCGGGCGGCACTCCCGGTGCGGCCAATTTTCCCGAAGAGTTCACTCCTATCGAGACATCCATCGCGGTTCCGCTGAACGCCAGTTGGAAATACGAAGCCACCGGCTCGGACTTGGGCGCCGACTGGCGGGATCCGGACTTTGACGACGACGGCTGGACCGCCTCGCCGATGCTGATCCTGCCCGTGCTGATCACCGAGGCCGGCACCGGCTCGCCCGATTACTTCGAGATCCAGAACCTCTCCGACTCCACGCTCGATACGACCGGCTGGGTGGTGGCGGCAAATAATGCCTACAACTACGACATCAACGACGTGCATGACCCGCTCTGGGCGTTTCCCGATTCCTTGGCCCCCGGCGAGCTGATCCACCGGCCCGATACGCAAACGGATAACATCCTCTGGCGCACCAAGGGTTCCGGGTGGGTGATGATCCTCGATGGCGGCGGCAGCGTGATCGCTTTCGTCGTCGGGGGTGACACGGAGGGGGAACTCGACGCGATGGAAATCGACCAAGGCCATGTACAACGCACCCAGCCTGCCACTGCTTGGCCGGA
>CAYYOX010000588.1:1006-4632 GCA_964473065.1 uncultured Planctomycetaceae bacterium
GCAGAACGCAGGGCTTGTACTACCGTTCGTCGGCCACGGCCTGGCACTGCCGCCGGCCCATACAACGTACTATTTCCGCAACGAATTCGACTTCTCCGGCCCGGCGGAGCAAGCCGAACTGGCCCTGAGGCTGCTGGTGGACGACGGGGCCGTCCTTTATCTCAATGGCGAGGAGGTCTATCGACACAATATGCCCGCAGGCGAGGTGACCTACGAGACATTGGCCCTCACGGAGGTCGGGGACGCGACGTTTGCCGAGGGCATCAAGTTGCCGACCGGCGCTCTGCGTCAGGGCACGAATCACTTGGCGGTCGAGTTGCATCAGTCGGCGCCCGACGACGCCGATGCACTGTTCGGATTGGAACTCATCGCCACGCTGTGGCCGGCGCAATGGTACGCGACGAATCTGGCCGTGGCTTTCAACGAGGTGGGCATAGATGGCACTTCGCAGTTCTTTCTGGAATTGGCCAACGATGGCGGTCTGCCGATCGAGTTAGGCGGATACGTAATCGCTGCCTCCGGCGGGCAAGAGTACGTGTTGCCCGAGCAGGCGCTGGGGGCAGGCGATCTACTGTCGCTGGACGAGACACAGTTGGGTTTCCGCGTTGCCTCGGGCGAGAAGGTGTTCTTGTACAGTCCCGGCCGTGACGCGGTTTTCGACGCCCAGGAGCGGGAGAACGGTTTGCGAGGTCGGTCGGTCGCCTGCCGCTGGGTGTATCCCAGCCTGCCGACCCCCGGGGGGCCGAACCAGTTTGGCTTTCACGACGAGATCGTGATCAACGAGATCATGTACCACCACCGGCCCGAGTTGGGCGAGATCTACGCCGAGAACGACGAGGAGTGGATCGAACTGTTCAACCGAAGCACGTCCGCGGTGGACCTTTCCGGCTGGAAACTGGACGAGGCGGTAAGGTACGAATTCCAACCGGGCACGATCATCGAGCCCGGCGAGTATCTGGTGGTGGCCAACAACGTGACGGCACTGGTGGCGAAGTATCCGTCGATCGACATCGTGGGCAGCTTCGCGGCGCGGCTCTCCAATTTCGGCGAGCGGATCGTGCTGCTGGACCCCGTAGGCAACCCGGCCGACGAGGTGCACTACTTCGACGGCGGTCGCTGGCCCTCCTATGCCGATGGAGACGGAAGCAGTTTGGAGTTGAAGGACCCGCGCGCCGACAACTCCAACGGCGAAGCCTGGGCCGCCAGCGACGAAGCGGCCAAGACGTCGTGGCAAGAGTATACCTACCGGGGTGTTGCCCAACTGACGACCCCCGGCGAGCCGATGAACTGGTACGAGCTCGACTTGGGTATGCTCGACGGCGCCGGCGAGATCCTCCTGGACGATATCAGCCTGATCGAGCAACCCGACGGGGCCGCGCTCGAGTTCATCCAAAACGGTTCGTTCGACGGCGGAACGGCCGCTTACTGGCGATTGCGGGGGAACCATCAACGCTCGGAGGTCATTGTTGATCCCGACGATCCCGGCAATTACGTCTTGCATCTGATCTCCAGCGGCGCGACCGAGTATCAGGGGAATCAGTTGGAGACCACTTTCGTCGGCGGACAGGCCGTCAACAACGGGGTCGAATACGAAATCTCGTTCCGCGCCAAGTGGCTGGCCGGATCACGACAACTCAACTCCCGCGTCTACTTCAACCGCCTGCCCAAGGTCACCGTGCTGGACGTGCCGGAGCTCAACGGCACGCCCGGACAGCAAAACTCCCGGTACGTGGCCAACGCGGGTCCCACCTACGACGAGTTGCGGCATTCGCCCGCGACGCCCCAGCCCGGCGAGGACGTGACCGTCTCGGTCCGCGCGGCCGATCCCGACGGCGTGGGCCCCATGACCTTGCGGTACAGCATTGCGGAAGGGGCTTGGGCGAGTACCTTGATGACTCAGACCCTTGGCGGCGTCTATTCGGCCGTGATTCCCGGCCAAACGTCCGGCACGGTGGTGCAGTTCTACGTCGACGGGCAGGACTCGCTCGGGGCCACGTCCATGATGCCCCAGGCCGGGCTGGATTCCCGAGCGCTGCTGAAGGTGGAGGATGGTCAGTCGAAAGACGGTCCCTTGCACAACTTCCTGGTGATCATGCTGCCCTCGGAGGCGAACTACCTGCACACCAGCAGCAACGTCTGGAGCAACGAGCGGCTGGGGGCCACGGTCGTCTATGATCGGCAGGACGTGTTCTACAATGCGGGCGTGAGACTGAAGGGGAGTTATGTCGGTCGGGACGTAGCGCGAGTCGGTTTCAACATCGCCTTGAACCCCGACGATCTGTTCCGCGGCGTGCACGAGAAGGTGTCTATCGATCGCTCCGCCCATGCACTGATCGGTCAGGACGAGATCTTGCTTAAACACATCGCCAACCATGCCGGCGACATTCCCGGCATGTACGACGATCTGGTCCACTTCATTTCGCCCAAGAGCGGCTACACCAGCACGGCCCAACTGCGGCTGGCCGGGTTCGACGACATTTACCTCGATTCGCAGTTCGAAAATGGCAGCGACGGAACGGAGTTCGAATACGAGGGTTTTCGAGTTCGGGGCGGCGGCTACGTGGACCTCGATATCCAAGATTTTGGTGATGACAAGGAAGCCTATCGCTGGCTGTTCTTGATCAACAACAACCGCAAGCAGGACGACTACAGCCAAGTGATCGAATTCGCCAAGACGTTCAGCCTCTTCGGCTCGGCACTGGATGCAGCGACCCGGCAGGTGATGGACGTGGACCAGTGGATGCGCGCGTTCGCACTCCAGTCACTGGGCGGCGTGGCCGACGTCTATGGCCGGGCATTCAACAGCCACAACCTGCGGCTCTACGTTCGGCCCAGTGACGGCAAAGTCCTGGCCATGCCCTGGGATTGGGACAGTGCGTTTCTCTACGCGACCAACAACAGCATCTTCCCCGGCTCGAACATCGGCAAAATCGTCGCCCTGCCGGCCAACCGGCGGCTGTTCTACGGTCATTTGCTGGATATGATCAACACGACATTCAATACTTCCTATATGTCCACCTGGACGGAACACTACGGCGAGTTGGCCGGCCAAAACTTCAGCGCGCGGCTGAGCTATATCGGCGGCCGGGCCAACTACGTCCTCGGTCAACTGCCGGCCCAAATCCCCTTCATAATCTCCACCAACAACGGCAACGACTTCTCCGTCGACGATTCGGTCGTTACCCTCGCAGGAAGCGGTTGGATCGATGTTCGCGATGTTTACCTCAACGGTCAACTCGATCCCCTGGACGTCATCTGGCTTGACGACCAGCGCTGGCAACTCACCATCCCCATCGGATATGGCGATAACCTACTGAACTTCGAGGCCCGTAATCACCAAGGCGCCGTCGTCGGTAGCGACTCGATCACCGTGGGCAGCACCATCTCCCAACGTCCGCTGCAGGATTTCCTGCGGATCACGGAGATGAACTACAATCCGCATGATCCCACGCCGAACGAAAGTCTGGCCGGGTTTACCAACAACGACGACTTCGAGTTCATCGAACTGACCAACACGGGGCCGGTCTACTTGGATCTGACCGGCGCCCGGTTCACCGATGGGATCGACTTCGATTTCACTGCCGCGGGCATCACGTCGATGGCGCCCGGCGAGTATGTCGTCTTGG
>CAYYOX010000589.1:0-4629 GCA_964473065.1 uncultured Planctomycetaceae bacterium
CTCAACCGTCGCCACGCCGTCCCCGCAGGGAGTAACACTCGACACATAGCCGAGGCGCCTGTAACGGTCTGTGCGGCGGAGCTGCACCGCTCAAAGACGAACTATCCCCAGCGCAAGGGCGACATTCCCAGCACCAAGGGCAGGTTATAACAGCCTGCTTGCCGACGGTCAGGATGCGTCGGTCCAGCTGACTACCCCGCCGGCTCTGCCGCTTGCTGGAGCCGCGAAAGAGGTGGTGGTCCTCCAAGACTGTGATAGGATCATCGAAAAGGCCCGCGATGGTCGTGGGCAGAAATCCATATGGGAAATGTCGGCGAAAGAGATCGAAAACGGAAGGGATCGGACTCATGAAACTGCGAACGCAACAGAGTGGCATCCGGGTTTACTCATTGCATGTGAGAACGATGATTCTCGCAGGGATCATCAGCGCCGGTGTGATCGGCTCGTCAGGATACGCAGCAGACCCGGCCGCGGCCAAGACGAAGCGGGAAGGGATGGCGTGGACAGGGGACCCTACGCCCCTCATCTGGGTGTCGACCTACACAAAGGCTCCCCCGACGATCGATGGGAATATGGACGTTGCCTGGCGAGCCGCGAAGCCCCTTACGGTGATGGTGCGAGAGGCATTGGGCGGCGACTACCCCAAGCCGGTGGTGCTCCGAGCCCTGCACACGGACGATGCCTTCTACATGCTCGCACAATGGTCGGACGACACGAAAAGCGATATGCGCGATCCCTATGTGTGGAATTCCACGACGAAGCAGTACGACCGCCCCTCGAAACCAGACGACCAGTTTGCCATCGAGTTCCCGATCAAGGGTGACTTCGCCATCAGCATGATGACCGTGATGAGGGAGTTTACCGCCGACGTATGGCACTGGAAGGCAGGCCGGGGCAACCCGAAGGGGTGGGTGGACGACAAGACCCACGTCATAAGCCAAAGGCCGGTCCCGCATGCTAAAATGCATCGCTTGCACGGGGGACGGACCGTCTACATTGCCCGGGTGATGGATGCGGGGAAACCGTCTTACACGGTGAGGCCTGCGCCAACGTCAAAGCAAGGAGATACCGTAAACTCATTCGAACACAAGGAACCACCGACCGGAAGCCTCGCGGACGTGCGGGGCAAAGGCTTGCACAATGGCAAGGGGTGGGTCTTGGAGATCTCTCGGAAGTTCAAAACGGGCCACTCTGATGATGCCGTGATCGATCCGACACGGGATAACGTCTGCGCCATCGCCGTGCTCAATGACGAGTTGAATGAAGAGCATTCGGTCTCCACGCTGATCACGTTGCGCTTTGTGGGAGGACCGGCTTCCAAGGGGGCCGCATCCTCATGGAACTTCGACTCAGGCCGAGAGCTCCCGCCGGGATGGAAAGTCGCGGCCACCAACCCCAGAGGCGATTTGGCGGAATGGAAGGTGGTTGCAGATGACCAAGCCCCCAGTGCGCCCAATGTGCTTACGATCACCAGGATCAAGGATGGCTTCAGAGGCGTATTCAACCTGTTCTGGACACCCAAAGTTTCCTTTCAAGACGGCACGATAGAGCTGAAGCTCCGGGCGAATACGGGCGAGGTAGATCAGGGCGGTGGGCCGATCTGGCGCGTGAAGGACGCGAACAACTACTACATCGCCCGCTACAATCCGTTGGAAAGAAACTTCCGACTGTATTGCGTGAAGAACGGAGCAAGGAGAATCCTGGATGACGCCCGGGGAATCAGTATCAAGGCAGGCGAGTGGTTTACTATCAAGATCGTCCATAAAGGCGAGAAGATCGAGGGTTGGCTGAATGGAAAGAAGCTCTTGGAGGCCAGGGACCGGACCTTCAGGGAGGCCGGTGGCGTCGGGTTCTGGACGAAGGCCGACGCCGCGACATCGTTCGATGGTCTTACAGTAAAGCCGGATCGTCCCACAGGCGACGCCACTGCGCCCGTTTCCATGAGTATTGCCGCTGGAAGAAGGGGATGAGGTACTGATCACCGGCATGAAGAATCTCTCTTACGCTCTTGGCTCGTGCGTCCATGTCCTCTGTTCCACTCTTCTGATGCTCTGTTCCGTGGCCGGCTAGTCCCGCCGACTCGGTGCATTGTCATTCAATGGATCAGATGGCCGAGGTGCTGGGCATTCCGCTTTCAGTGCTCATTACGGTGATCCTCTACGTTATCTATCGCCTGCGCCGGTAGCGGGCTGGCGAGCTATCGAGATTCACTTTGGTCTTCTCCGATTACCACCAGCTCGTCGCATTCCTCTTCGGTGGGTATGTCCAGTTGCCGCTCGTAGCCGTCAATTGCATGTCGCATCTTCTCGGGTGTGAGTGTCGGATGACCTGCACGCTGAACGATTCGCTTCTCACAGACGTCCCTCGGCGCGTTGAAGTGGATGATCTTCACGCGGTACCCGTGTGCCCTGGCCGCGTCCGCAAAGAGCTTTCGCTGCCTTCGTGCAGGATTGGTCCGGTCGATGACAATTCGCTCAACGCCTTGGTCCAGCCGCCGCCGATAGCGTCGAAAGAGTCTCTCAAATTGCCGTGGACCTTCGTCCTGGGAAACGCGTGTGTGGACGCTCAGGGCGGTTTGGCAATATCGCGTCTTACCGGCCCCCTGTCGGCCCACCAGGATCACCACCTCTTTCATTTTGGCACGCGTGCCCATTGCAAGCTGGCCGGCTTTTCGTAAGCGACGGCGAAGAATGGAAATGTACTTCGCTTGGGCCCTTAACGCAGGTAGCCGTCACTGGTAGGCCAAACCGGTCCGGTTACAGAGTCCCTTCAGTGCCTCGGCGGCCTCGGCGAACAGCTTTGGTCCGGTGAACCCGCCGAACTGGCCGGTGGCGGCCAGGTGAGGCTCGAGTGTCATCACACCGCTCCAGTTGCGTACTTTCAGATCGGCAAAGATCTGCTCAAGCTGGCCGGCGCCCTGTCCGGCCGGCACGCAAGTCTTTCGGCTGGGGTCGTGATCCTTGATGTGGAAGGCATAAGTAAGCTCGGCCAGGCCCTTCAGCCAGGCATCGTCATACGGGGCGACGCCTTCGACGACAAAGTTGGCCGGGTCAAAGATGGATTTGAAATGATCGGAGGAAATGGCCGCAAACAGATCCTTCACCCCTTCGGGTTTTGCGCCGTAGATGGCACGTTCGTTCTCGTGCAGCAGGACGATGTCAGCGGACTCGGCAACTTCGACCATGGCGGCCATGCGCTCTATCACCACGCTGCGCTGCGAGTCAATCGTCCTGCCTTCGGACGGATAGAAGCTAAAGATTCGGATCTGGTCGGTTCTAAACGCTCTGGCTACGTCGAAGCAGTGTTTCAATAGATCCAAGTGGGAGTCGAAATCTGCATCTGTGGCAACCTTGCCGATCGGCGAGCCGATGCAGAAAACAGAAAACCCGCGATCCTCCATCTGCTGCCTGTACCGGCGGGCCTCTTCGATAGTCATTGACGAGACGTTCTTGCCGTCGATGCTGCGAACGTCGATGGACATGATCCCTAGGGCCGCACAGGTATCCATCTGAACTTTCAGATCTTCTGCGATCTCGTCGGCGAAGGCGCTGAGAGTAATCATGATTTTTCCTTACGTGACGGCCTGGCATGCTACCAGGCAGCTATGAGCGGTAACCGATCATCACTATCCCTGCGACGCTTTTAAGGCCTGGTCCAGGTCGGCCTTGATGTCCTTGACGTCCTCGATTCCTATGCTTAGGCGGACGTACTCTTCTGTCACGCCCGTGGCCGCCTGATCTTCGGGCGTGAGCTGTTGGTGCGTTGTGGAGGCCGGATGTATCACCAGAGTCTTTGCGTCGCCGATGTTGGCTAGGTGACTGGCGAGCTTGACGTTGTTGATGAACTTGATTCCTGCCTTCTTGCCGCCTCGGATGCCGAAGCCGACGATCGCTCCAGCGCCGGCCGGCAGATACTTCTTGGCGTTGGCGTAGTGAGGGTGGTTTTCAAGCCCGGGGTAGTTGACCCACTCGACGGCCGACTGATCGCAGAGCCATTCTGCCACGGCCTGCGCGTTCTGGCAGTGTCGCGGCATGCGCAGGTGCAGCGTCTCCAGCCCCAGCAGGAACAGGAAAGCTGCGAACGGGCTCATGCACGCGCCCATGTCGCGCAGCAGGTGCGTGCGGATGTGCACGACGTAGGCAATGTTGCCGATAGGTTTGAGCGCTTCGGCGAACACCATGCCGTGGTAGGCATCGTCCGGAGCGCAGAATTCTGGCCACCTTTCTGGATTCTCCGCCCATGGAAACGTTCCGCCGTCGACAATCACTCCGCCGATGTGTAGGCCATGGCCGCCGATGAACTTCGTGGTCGAATAAATCGGGATGTCGATGCCGTGCTCGATCGGGCGAAGCAGCACCGGCGTGGTGACCGTGTTGTCACAAAGAACCGGTAGGCCGCACTTGTGCGAGATGTCGGCGAGCTTTCGGAAATCCGGAACGTCATTCTTGGGGTTTCCGATCGATTCCAGGTAGACGCAGCGGGTGTTTTCGTCGGCGAGCTGTTCGATCTGCTCGGGGTGGTCCGGGTCGAAGAAGCGCACCTCGATGTTGAGTTTCTTGAACGTCTGGGTAAACAGCGTCCAGGTGCCGCCGTATAGGCTGGTGGAGGAAATGAAGTTCTGCCCGGAAT
>CAYYOX010000590.1:0-4626 GCA_964473065.1 uncultured Planctomycetaceae bacterium
AATGACGAAGCACGAATGACGAAAGGAAGAAGCTTACTTCGTCATTCGTCATTCGGATTTCGTCATTTCCCCCATCAGCTCTTTTACCTTGGGCTCCATCGCCTCGGCCCAGAGGTGATAGCCTTTGTCGTTGGGATGCAGCAGGTCGGGCATGATCGACTTGGGTAAGACGCCGTCGTCTTCGAGAAATGCCTTGCTGATATCGAGGTAGAAGACGTTCTTGTCGTCCGCATAGTCGGCGATGATCCGATTGGTGGCGAGATTGAGTCGGCGCAGTGCGTCCGTATCGTCCTTGCCTCGCGGGAAGATACCCAACAGCAGGATTTTGGTCTTTGGCAGCCGGTCTCGCAATTGCCCGACGATGGCCTTGATCCCGGCGGCCGTGTGCGCGGGCTGTTCTTGGCGATGACCGGCGTTGTTGGTGCCGATCATGACGATCGCCAGTTTTGGCGAGATGCCGGCGATTTCGCCGTGCTCGAAACGCCAGAGGACCTGCTCCGTGCGATCGCCGCTGAACCCGAGGTTCAATGCGTTGCGATTGGCGTAGTACTTGTCCCAAACTTTCCGGGCATTCCCGTTTTCCCAGCCGTGCGTGATCGAGTCGCCGATCAGCAGCAGGTCGACCTTATGCTGGGCCTTCAATTCTGCGAGTTTCTGATCATGTCGCTGCATCCACCAGCTCTTGGCCCAATCGGCCGTTTGCACTTCCGGCTTCACCGCGGCGATGTCTTGCTCCTGGAGAGTTGGCTCCGCCAGGGCGACCGAGCATGTCGCGCACAACAAGACGACGAGCCAACGGGCAACGCACTTCATTTCCATGATCGTTCCTTTGTCTTGAGTCCAGAAGTCGATTGTCGCTTTTTCCGGATCCCACAAGAGAACATGCTATCTCCGCGGACGCCGTTTGGCAAGCCGTGGCGGTCCGGCACGCTGGGCTCCATTATCACCGAACCCTGTGGTCGGTGCAAGAGAATCTGCGATTTCGTGCCCCAGCCGGGGCTCGACGACGGCGGGCAAGAGGAGTTATGCTTCGCTGGCGGAACTTATTCGCCGCCCGAAGCGTCTGAACCCTGTACCAAGACACAAACATATCAAAAAGCCCCCGGACTGCGTTCCGGGGGATCCCACCGATGCAATCGGTGGGCTTTTTCCTCCTGCATCCGGAGACGAAACGATGATGATTCGCCGTTTGTTGACGTTGATTTTCGCGAGCGTGGCGGTCGTCGGCAGTTCGACGGCAAGCGAGGCCTTCGCCGCCGACCGGATTGGGCCGGTGATCGACCGCTTGGACAAGGTTTGTCGCGAGGGGCCCGTCTATATGCTGGGCCCGGAAAAGGCCCAGCGTCTGGCCGAGTTGGTCAGAGAGCGGAAGCCCAAGGTGGTCGTCGAGTGCGGCACGGCCTTAGGGTACTCGGGCCTGTGGATCGCCCGGGAACTCAAGGCGGCCGGCAGTGGTCGCTTGATCACCCTGGAGATCAGCCCCGAGCGAGCGAAGAAGGCCGAGGCCCATTTCCGCGAGGCGGGCGTCGAGAAGCTGGTTACCGTCAAGGTGGGCGACGCCCGCGAGTTGGTCAAGCAGATCGAAGGACCGATCGATTTCGTGTTCATCGATTGCGGCGCGCCGAACTATTTGCCGTGCCTGAAGGGGCTTCAGGACCAGCTCGCTCCCGGCGCCGTGTTGGTGGCCGACAACGTGGGGCTCTCCGGCGACGGCATGAAGGATTACCTGAAAGAGGTCCGATCGAAATATGAAAGTCGTACCGAGTGGTTCGACGTTGAGTTGCCCTGGGCGAAGCGCGATGCGTTGGAAGTGAGCGTGGTTCCCGACATTCATAATAAATAACAAAAGCCCCCGGACTGCGTTCCGGGGGATCCCGCCCACGCAGTCGGTGGGCTTTTTCCCATCTGTATACGGAGTCGAAACGATGATGATTCGCCGTTTGTTGACGTTGATTTTCGCGAGCGTGGTGGCCGGCGGCACTTTGGCGGCCAGCGGCGCCGAGGAGCCGACTAATCAGACCCTTCGCGCCGGGTTCCAGAAGGCCATGGCCGACGGGAATTTCAAGGACGCTTACGAGGGGCTGCGGAAGCTGGCTCTGGATCCGAACGACGATCCGCGGCAGGTGGGCGTCGACTTGCAGCAGGCCGGGAACTGTTTGCAGCGGCTGAATCGGGTCGACGAGATCGACGCCTTTCGCGAGGCGGTCGTCGAGGTCCACGGGAAGAACTGGCGGTTACTCTTCGCGGCGGCCCAAGATTACATGAACGTCGAACACCATGGGTTCATGGTGGCCGGTGAGTTTCGACGCGGCAGGAAGCGCGGCGGCGGGCAGGTGGTCAACGCCATGCAGCGAGACCGGGTCCGCGCGTTGCAACTGATGGTCCAGGCATTGCCCTTGGCCCGCGAGGACGACTCGCACGGCGAAGTGGCTAACTACCTGCTTGCGATGGCCAATATGATGCTCAACAACCGGGGCTACAGCGAGTCGTGGCGGTTGCAATATCTGAGTGACCTAAGCGTGTTGCCCGACTACGATCCCGGTTGGCGCTATCACCGGCAAGGATCGGCCGCCCCGGTCGACGCCGAAGGCAAGCCCGTGTTTCACTATGTGCCTAAGTCGTTCGAGACGGCCGCGACCGACGGCGAGCGTTGGCGATGGAGCCTGGAGCAGGCCATGGAATTCGACGCAGCCGGGCGTTACCACGTGCGGATGCAGTTTGCCAATTTCCTGCAAAACCAGTTCGGCGTGCAGACGATGGCCCACTACGGCTGGTTCTTCGGTCGTACGGCACCTGACGACACCAAGCAGGACGAGAGCGGCACGTTTGCCCTGCACACCTTGGGAGAAAACGAGACGATCGCCCGGTTGGCCTCCGGCATCAAGCGGTTTGAATTGCCCGACGAGTTCAACTTCGTGAAGATCTACCAGGACATCGCGTCGGACCCGAAAACCGTCCACAATCAGGGCGTCAACGCCTTGGGGCAATTGGTTTCGATCTTCGAGAATCGGCGGCAGTACCCCCAAGCGGCCGACTATTGCCGACAACTGGTCAAGATCTACCACGAAGCGGGCAATTCCGCCGCCCGGGACCAATGGAAACTGCGGCTGAACCAGATCGTCGGCAATTGGGGTCGGTTCGAGCCAATCATGAGTCAACCGGCCGGGCAACCGGCGAGCGTCGAGTTCCGCTTCCGCAATGCCAAGGGCGTGAAGTTCACTGCCCGGAAGATCAAGGTCGAGAAGCTGCTCGAGGATGTCAAGGCCTACTTGAAATCCAGCCCCAAGACGATCGAGTGGCGCCAGGCCAACATCGGGCGGATCGGCTATCGGCTGGTCCACGAGAACCAGCGGCAGTACGTCGGTCGCGAAGTGGCCCGATGGGAATTGGAACTGAAACCGCGTGAGAGGTATTTCGACAAGCGAATCACCGTGACCACCCCGCTGCGGCAGCCGGGGGCTTACTTGCTAACCTCGAAGATCGCAGGCGGCAACACAAGCCACATCATCATTTGGCTCTCCGACACGGCTATCGTCAAGAAGCCGCTGGATAACAAGACGCTTTACTTCGTCGGCGATGCGGTCTCGGGCAAGCCGATTGCCAAGGCCAACGTCGAACTGTTCGGCTGGCGGCAAGAGCGGCGAGACAACCCGCGGCGGCACGTGGTCCTCACCAAGCAGTTTGCCGAGTTCACCGACGCCGACGGCCAACTGATTCTTGACCCGAGCCAACAACCGCGCGGATTCCAGTGGATCGCCACCGCGCGAACCAAGGAGGGACGCTTTGCTTACCTGGGGTTCTCGGGCGTGTGGCATGGACGGCGCCACGACGCTGAATACAACCAGACCAAGGTCTACACGATCACTGATCGGCCCGTCTATCGGCCCGACCAGAAGGTGAAGTACAAGTTCTGGGTCCGTCATGCCAAGTACGATCGGGACGATACGTCGGACTTCGCCGGGCAGTCGTTTACGGTCGAGATCCACAACCCCAAGGGGGAACGGATCGTTCAGAAGTCGCTCAAGGCCGACGAGTACGGCGGTATGCAGGACGAGCTGTCCCTGCCAGCCGACGCCATGCTGGGCGTGTATCGGTTGAATCTTAAGCAGGGCAATCGGGGACTCGGCGGCAACCAGTTTCGTGTCGAGGAGTATAAGAAGCCCGAGTTCGAGGTTACCGTCGACGCGCCTGACGAGCCGGTCATGCTAGGTGAAAAGATCACCGCCACGATCAACGCCAAATACTATTTCGGCTCGCCGGTTACCCGGGCCAAGGTGAAGTATAAGGTCACGCGGACCAGTTTCGCCAAGCCGTGGTACCCGATCGCGCCGTGGGATTGGTTCTACGGGGCCGGCTACTGGTGGTTCGGCTACGACTACGACTGGTATCCGGGTTTTCGACACTGGGGCTGCCGTCGGCCGATGCCGATCTGGTGGCCGCAACGCCATGACCCGCCCGAGATTGTCGCCGAACGGGAAGTGGAAATCGGCGAAGACGGGACCGTCAAGGTCGAGATCGACACGGCCGTGGCCAAGGCGATCCATCCCGACCAGGACCACAAGTATTCGATCACGGCCGAAGTGGTCGATCAGTTTGGTCTCCTCGATGGACGTGCGAGCGACGATC
>CAYYOX010000591.1:0-4619 GCA_964473065.1 uncultured Planctomycetaceae bacterium
GATCAGGAAATCGCCGTCGGCCGCACCCACGTTCAGCCCGTGGATCGCCAACACGTTGGCCCCGCCAAGTGCCGAGTGAACCAGGCTCATGTCCAGTTCGATGTCCTCGAATACGACGGCCTGAGCGTCGGGATGGCCGGCGGTAGCTGCCGAGTTGTAGGCCAGCGGATCGGGTGCGTTGCGGCTCGCGATTTCCACGCCGTTAAGATAAGCCACAAACCCGTCGTCGTATTTCATCCGCAACGTCAACTGCTCGAACGGCGCGAGGTCGTCGAACGCCAGTTCCGAGCGCGACCAGAGCGAGGCGTTGATACCCAGCATGTCGCCGCCCACGTCGGTCCGGATCACGCCGGCGAAATCCGCGTCGTCGCTGAACCCGATGCCCGCGGAGATCGGCCCGATCCCGCCGACAAACGGTCGGCTCAGGCCGGGATTCTGGGCATTCTTGCTCGGAGCGGCCGGCACGAGAAAGTCGTCCGGCTCGTTGTCGTCGGAGTTTCCCGTCCGGGCCAAGGAAGGCGTGACCACGGTCGCGTCCAGCTCGACGCCCATCACGATGTCGCTGCTGCCGGAGCCCTGTTGATGGACCTCGACCGCGATAACATTGTCGCCGGCCACCAGGCTGTCGGCGGGGATCGTGAACGGGCCTTCCCAAACCGCGTCGCCGACGACTCGATTGGTAAGCGTCCCGTGATTGACCGCCCCGCCGGCCATACCCAACCGGTACACTTCGGCGCCATTGATATAAACGACCGCACCGTCGTCGATCACGGTCGACAGCTCCAACTGCAAGATGCTGCCTGGATCATCGAGGTCCGCCGACCAGGGGTCGAGGTCGAGGTTGAAGTGCGAGCGGAAATAATAAGTGGTGGCCCCAATCGTCAGCGGTGTGTTCTTCGGCGCCGGCAACGCGGCCCCCTCGACATACAACAACGCATCGCCGGCGGGCCATGCCGAATCGTTGTAACCGACCTGACGCCATGCGGTTCCCAAGTTCGTGTTGGACTGCTCGTACGACCAGTTGCCGTCGATGTCGACCAGATCCAGGTTCGACGCATCGGTCGCGGCGCCGGCGCCGCGCCACTGGGCCCCGGCCGCGATGTCGCTGAACCCGCCCGCATCGACGCTAAGCGAGGCGATCTCGAATTCGTTATAACCCCAGGCCAGAAAATCGACGACCGCGCCCGCATCGTCGACGATCATCACCCAACCCGAGTCGCCTGCCCAGGCAAGGTTGTCGCCGAAGTAGTTGTCGCTCGGATTGTCCGTACGATAGAGCAGTTGGCCGGCCCCAACCACCGTCGGCAGATCCCAGACAACCGCGCCGACGTCGTTGATATTGCCGGACGAACTGTCGTTGACCGCGACAAACCAACCGGATGTGTTGATGTTCTGGTTCGAGACATTCTGAATCTCGACATAATCGAATTCGCCCGTGTCAATCTCCGTGATGACCAGGCCCGCCGGATCGATGTTCACCGTATCGGTCCACGACGAGTCGTCAAATCCCGGCGAGGTCCACGCCAACACGTCCTCGCCGCCCGTCGGGACGTGGTAGCTCAGCTCGCCGGCCGGAGAGACCAGCGTTTCGGATTGCTCGGGAATTCCATAGGAGATGTCTTCCCTCTGCCGCGGAAACTTCGGAGCATAGTCATGCACGATCGTTTGGCCGTCCGGATCGATCAGCCCGAGATACTCGCCGTCGCCGGCCAGCTTGAAATTGGCGTGCAACTCTTGGCCGACAACCCGCCGGTCCTTGTCGGAGGCGAACACCAGCAGATAATCGTCCGGGTTGATCGTGACGGCCGGAAGCTCCCATTTCGTCAGCGCATTGGCGTCGTCACTCAGCCAGTACCCGTCCAGGTTGACCGCCCCGGCGGTCGGGTTGTGGATCTCGATCCAATCGGAGAAGTCGCCGTCGACATCCGCGAGCGTCGTATCGTTCACAGCCATGAACTCGCTGATGACCAGCGAATTGGCACTGAGCAAGCGTCGCGGTTCGAGCGCCTCGAACCGCAAGCGACTGCCCGCGGTGGCTCGCCTAGAGGGTGAAGAACGACCGGTTGAGAAACTCTTCTTGGCGAAATTGCGCAACGTCACACCCTCCTTTGATCCATCATTGGTCCGTCCCACTGTGCCCTAAGAGGGCAAGACGATCCGTCCACTGAAAAGTTGCTCCGGCGCGGTTCGGCCCGCAATTGCAGAGCGATCACCGAAATCGGCCTAGGATTCAGCCGGAGCCCATTATGCCACACTAGCCCGGCAATTGCAACTTTTCCGCTAAATTCAAGGTAGTACCGGCCTCCTTACATCCGCCGGTTCCAGGCAATCCGCCGCGTCCAGGCAAGGGGGAGCCGTGCATGCCGATCCCGCCGGCTGGCCGGCCGAACCGCCGGAAGATGTTATCCAGGCACGGTTTATGACTATCGCCCGTGATGTGTCACCCAGGGCCGCACGGCCCGTTTCATTCCCTGCGTCTGTATCGGGTGCCGCAAATCACAATTGATGGTACACCAAGAGGAATTTGCCCTCGCCTGGAACACCTTCGGACCAGGCGCTCCTGCGGGAGAACCATAACTTGTGTACAATAGCCAGGTGTCAACGCACCGACCCGCACCACAAGCCCAGGGTTGCAACCCCTGGGCTTCGTGCTTTTATCCGTGGGCATTTCTTCACGCACCCTTGAGCTTGGCCAACTCGGCATCGGCGTCGAGGATCTGTTGCTTCAGGGCGTCGAGTTCGTTCGGGTCGTCCATCTGCTGCTTCGAGCCGGCAAATTGCTGGCGGAGTTTTTGCAGCCGCTGGTTGAGCGTTTGGATTCGCTTCTTCGCTTTCTTGTCCATTAGCATTGCTCCTTGAGTATCTGATCGACCATAGTCATGGCCTCGTCCTTGGTATGAATTTCCCGATCGAGTTGGGCCGCCCGGACGCGATCCAACAACACGCGGTATTGAGGACCGCGCGGCACGCCGTGCCGGATCAGGTCGTCGCCGGTCAACAGGGGCTGCGGGTCCAAGATCTCGGGCGGTTGTTGCAACAAGCGGCGGCAATAGGCGGCCTCCGGCGAGTCGGACTGCAAGGCGTCGCGCAGGCCCAACAGATCCTCGATCCCGTCGTGGACCAAAATCGGCTGCAACACACTATAGGGCATCGTCTCGGCCTCGGCCAAGGCGGCCCAGTGTTTCACGAGCCAACCGACCCGATCGATGTGATGATTCGACAACTTCCATCGCCGACATACCGCTCGGGCCCCGTTTGCATCAGCCATCTCGTGCAACAACGCGACCAGAGCCGCCGGGAAGCTCGGATCGGCCAACCGATCGAGGATCAGTAGCGTATGATCGAGTCGCTCTCGCGCCGCATCGTCCTCGGGCACGATTTCCGGCAGCATGGCTTTGGCCAGGCCCGTTTCCAACAGCAACCGAATCGCCTTGACGCGGCCCGGGTCGACCAGCATCCGCTGCATCTCCACAGCAATTCGCTCGGGACTGACCACGTTGATCTCGTGGGCCATTTCGGCAACCGCCGCCAGAGTCTTCTCTTCCACGCGGAAGTCGAAGGTGGCCGAGAACCGCACGGCCCGAAGCAGTCGCAGCTTGTCCTCGGTAAACCGCTGGCGCGGCTGGCCGATGGCCCGGATTATTTGTTTATCGAGATCCGCCCGACCGCCGACGAAGTCGATCACCTCGTCTTCGACCGGATCGTAGAACAGCCCATTGATCGTGAAGTCGCGTCGCGAGGCGTCCTCCTCGGCCGAGCTGAAGGTGACATGATCGGGATGCCGCCCGTCGCTGTAGGCCGCATCGCGGCGGAAGGTGGCCACCTCGATCATGCCGGCCTTCTTAGGCCCCAGCACGGTAATCACCCCGAAGGCGGCCCCGATTGCCAAGGTGCGACGGTGTCCGAACAGGCGTCGAATCTGCGGCGGCGTAGCGCTGGTAGCCACGTCATAGTCCTTCGCCACCCGGCCGAGCAACTGATCGCGCACACACCCCCCGGCAAAATAAGCCTCGAAGTCAGCCCCGCGCAACGTGCGAACCACTTCAACAGCAAAATCACGTTGAGATTCCGGTTCGGTCATACTATAAAGCCGCGACCGTTGGTCGCGCCCCGTCCTACAAAGCCGCGACCGGTGGTCGCGCCCCTCTGCAACTACCAAACACGATGGCAACCCATTCCCGGAGATTCCGGGCGCGACCACCGGTCGCGGCTTTATAGGGCAATCACAAGGGGATATTGGGGTCGATAAAATCATACGGTCGCGGTACCACGCCGCGACGAATATTGTGTTGCTCGATATACTCGATGCTTCGACACATGACATCGGGGTCAAACAGAAAGGTCCTCCACTTACCTTTGCACCAGACAGGTCCCGCGTGTGCCGTATGGCGATGGATTTCCTTCGTCGTGCGATCCTTGATCCACTTTATTGTAGTGTCAATGTTCCTCTCGGTAAACGTCATCAGCAAGTGTGTATGGGTTGACTCGATGGAAGCGGCCGCGATGGACCATTCCGACTGCTGTGCGCAATCGCCGATAGTTTGAACCGTGATGCCGATCATCTTCTTATCCAATTGCACATAGGGGTGCTGCAGCCGCTCTTCGTCCATGACGAGGCT
>CAYYOX010000592.1:0-4610 GCA_964473065.1 uncultured Planctomycetaceae bacterium
ATGGTTCTTGATGGCCGCCTCGAGCCCGCGGTGCCGATCCTGGCCCGGCGAGGAGGTCATCAGGCCCATCAACTCGACGACTTTCCCCTTGCCATCGAGTTTCTCGGCCAACCATCGTCCGGCCGCCTCGCCGAGTTTCTTGTTGTTACCCCCAATGAAACACGTATACTGATCGCCGATCACGGCCCGATCCAAAATGATCACCGGAATGCCGGCCTGGTAGGCCTTGGCCACCGGCTGGGTCAACGGCTGGGCCTCCTTGGGGCTGATGATCAGCAGATCCACTCCGGCGCTGACGAACTCTTCGACATGGGCTCGTTGCTTCAGCGTGTCGTTCTGGGCGTCCTTGAAGATGACCTGAATCTCGGGATGCTCTTTGGCGGCCGCCTTGAGGTCGACGTTCATCTGTACGCGCCACGGCTCGCCCAGATTGCACTGACTCATGCCGATCTTGAATCCGCTCGTTTCACCATCCGGGTCGGTAGGCGTGGTGTCTTGAGATTCCGGACAGCCGGCCAGGAAGACAAGCCCCAGGACCACGGCAACGCACTTCGTTCGGAACATAACGCTCGACATGATACGACTCCTTTCGGTTTGTGTTTGAATCGGTCTATTGACGTCGTTTTTGTGTGAGCACGGCGGCCACGATAATCACGGCGGTGAGCATCAGTCGGCCGGCCTCGGGCACGGCGTTGATACTGAGGATCTTCTCAAGATACCCGATCGTGAGGGTACCGATAAGGGTCAATCCGATTCCACCACGCCCACCCATCAGGTTGGTGCCGCCGATCACGACGATGGCGATGGCGGTCAATTCATAGGCCGTGCCGGCCTCGGGGTCGCCCTGTTGCTCTTGAGCCGCCTGACAGATCCCCGCCACCCCGGCCAACAAACCTGCGGCCATATAGGCGGTCACCTTGATTTTCCGCACCGCGATACCCGAGAGCCGGGCCGCCTCTTCGTTGCCGCCGATGGCATAGAGCCGGCGTCCCCAGCGATGTCGGGCCAAGGCGACCCAGGCCACCGCCGCACAGATCAGAAAGATGACCGTTACCACCGACACGTTGTCCCATAGGACCCGCGAGTCGATGCTGCGAAACACATCCGGCACCTCGACGTACCGATAACTACCGTCGGCGTTCTGCACGGCCGTGGAGACCTTCATTCCGCCGCTGACCGTCTTGGCCAATCCGCGAGCGAAGACCATCATCGACAGTGTGGCAATAAACGGTTGGATGCCGAAGTTGGCGGTCAATAGACCGGCGGTGCTACCGCAAGCGGCCCCAATGATCAGACACAGGGGCACGGCCAACCAGGGCGACCAGCCCCAATGGATCGACATCATCGAGAAGCAGACGGCCACCAAGGCCAACACGCTGCCGACCGACAGATCGATCCCCCCGGCGATAATCACCAACGTCATGCCACAGGCCAGGATTCCATACACCGAGGCCTGCCGCAAGGTGGCGGTGTGGGTGTCGACTTTGAAGAACGCACCGTCCGCATTGAACAACATGCCCAACAACAGCACCAGCAACAGCGCGATCAAAGCCCGGCCCGCCGGACTGGTAAACACTCGCATCAACTTTCCTATCGTAACGTGTTCTGTTGAACAAGCTTTTCAGCTTTGAGTCAGGGTGCCACGGGTGGCTTGCCCACCCGTGCCATCACACGGCAGGCAGCACTGGTGGGCAAGCCACCAGTGGCACCGAGCAGAGTCGAGCGTAGTGTACCCGGCCGGTCGCCCAATGTAAACCGGGTTGCCGGCTTGCCAAACCGGCGTATGTCGGGGATAATGCGGGCTTGTTGCGTCATGGACATGCTAGAAAGGACCGTCAAATGCCTGAATATCTCGACTTCCGCAGCGATACTGTCACGCGACCCACGCCGGCGATGCGTGCGGCCATGGCCGAGGCCGAGGTGGGCGACGATGTCTTTGGCGAGGACCCGACCGTCGTCCGACTGCAAGAGCGGATTGCCGAGATGCTTGGCAAGGAAGCGGCCCTGTTCGTTCCGTCCGGCACCATGTCGAACCAGATCGGCGTGCGGGTGCATTGCCGTCCGGGCGACGAAATTCTCTGCGAGGCCAATTGTCACATCTACTACTACGAGCAAGGCGGGTTCGCCCAACTCAGCGGTGCAGCCGCGCGAACCATCCTAGGCAAGTCGGGCGTCTTGCTGCCCGAACAACTCGAAGGACTCGTCCGCCCGCCCGACGCGCATCACGTGCGCACGCGACTGCTGTGCCTGGAGAACACGCACAACCGCGGCGGCGGAACCGTGCAACCGTACGAAGCCGTCGAAGCGTCGTGTCGCTGGGCTCGCGACAACGGGCTGCGAACCCATCTGGACGGCGCGCGACTGTTCAACGCCGTGGTGGCCAGCCGCATCGAAGCATCGCGCTGGGCCCAGCACTTCGATACCGTGAGCGTCTGTTTCAGCAAGGGACTTGGCGCACCGGTCGGGTCGGCCTTGGCAGGCCCCAAGGAAATGATCGATCAGGCCCATCGCCATCGCAAGGTGCTCGGCGGCGGCATGCGTCAGGCCGGCGTGATTGCGGCCGGGGCCCTCTATGCGCTGGAACATCACATCGAACGTCTGGCCGACGACCACGGAAACGCCCAACGCCTGGCCGACGGCATCCGGCAAATCGATCTCTTGGAACTTCGCGGCGAGACGATCGACACGAATCTTCTGTTCTTCGATCTGGATCCTCAACTCGGCACGGGCCACGAGTTCGCCGACCGACTCGAGCAACAGGGCCTGCTGATGTTACCCACCGGCCAGTCCGCGATCCGAGCGGTCACCCACCTCGATGTCGATCAATCGTCCGTCGACCGCGCGATCGAGATCCTGAGGCAAGTGGTCGTTAGTTCCTGAATAGGATTCCGTGATGCCGAGAGTTTTCAGTTTAGCCACCGCGGCCATGCGGTGTTAACCGGCTAACACCGCGTGGCCGCGGCGGCTAAACCTCTCGCTGTCGTGCCGGGGCTGATCACAGTCGATAGGCCCGCACCGTCTCCATGCACCGATTGGCTGCCTCGACGTTCGGGACGCCCTGAACCTGATAGAACACGCCCCCGCACAGTTCGTGGCGTTTGAGCTTTTCGGAAAAGGCGTCGAACTCGGTCTGCACGACCAGAGGCATGTCGCCAGTTCGGGCTTGGAGTTCGGCCAACACGTCGAAGGCCAGGGGGAAGCCCATGTCGTCGGCCAGGAACATCGCCTTCAGACCCTTGATCGTGGGCACGACTTCCAGCAGATGTCGTCCGTTGCCGTGGATGTGAACCACGCCGCCGTCGAAGTGTGCGAATATCCGTTCGATCGGTCCACGCCCCCACTGCTCGAAATAGTCGACCGAGGTCATGTGGAACGGGTCGACGCTTTCCGAGACGATGCGGCCGGGAATCCACTGCACCATGTTGCTGCAAGTCCCTCCGTCGAGAGTCGGCACGAGTTCGAAAAAGTTGTCCTGCACGGCCACGTTCAGTTCGTACGCCAATTCGACTGCCCGGCGGACCATCTCGGGATGCTCGTCGAGGCTAAGGTAGGTTTGCGTGGCGCCGATCAACTCGAAGACGAAGTTGAGGCTATCGATCAGGATGAAATGACTAATGCCGAACTTCCCGGCCGCGGCCTCGACAAAAGCTTTGGTCTGCTCGATGTAGCGCACGAACCACGGATGGTTGCGATCGAAGCGCAGCTTGTCGAACCCGGCCCAATCGTCCAGCAAGGGCATCACCATCGACGAGATCCATCCGTTCTCCGGATGGGCCATGAACTGCACCTCGCCGCCGAATACTCCGCCGTAGAGGCCCTGATCGAATTCGCTGAGGTAGACGCTCGGGATCGAGTCGTCTTCGAGCACGGCCCGTTCACCCAGCAGTTTATCCCAAAAGGCAATCCGCGCGGCCGGTTCCGGATAGTCGCAATAGCCTTCCTTGTACTCGGCTTGAAACTCAGCCAACGCCGGGCTGGGGACTTCCATCGTCGCGAAGATGCGGTCCCGTGCCTTGCGCTCGTACAACAATCGCAATCCCGAGAGGACTTCCGCGGCGTTTGGTTTGTAGCCCAGTCTATTTGTCATGTCTGGATCTTTTGGCAAAGCTGCAATGAAAGGATTGTGGACAGGATCTCCACCTCATCGTAACCTGCCGAAAGCCATTCGGGAAGAGCCTGGCGAGATTCTCCCCCGACGGGCTCACAAAGCAAGGGGCTCTGCTGGAGGATGAAGGAGGACGTATTCGATCTCCGTGGACATCGACTTGCCGGCGGAAGTCGCCCTGCCCACGAACAAGTGCCCCAGCGATTCGTCGAGGCGGGGTAGCTCCGCGGTCAACCAAATTCGGCCTTGCGGACCGGTGATTTGGGCCGATAACGAGGATTCCGTAGAGGCCAACGTAATCTTCGCACGCTGGACTGCTTTGGGACCGAACCATATTGGCGGCCCCTTGTCACGCCCCACGGTCTTGGGAATGACCAGCACCACGGCCGCTCCAACTGCGCCCAACGCAAACACGGCAAGAAGCGCACGTTTCCAAGGCAATTGGCCGGTGCGAAAAAGGACAAGTACCGACAAGGCCCCCAGGCAAAAAGCCAGCAAGCCTACG
>CAYYOX010000593.1:0-4609 GCA_964473065.1 uncultured Planctomycetaceae bacterium
CAGCGATCCGACCATCCCGTGAGTTAGCCCCGTTAGCCCAAGCCGGCGTCAGTCACAACCGCTCGCCTTGTCGAGCGCCTCGAGGAAGGCGGCCTGGTCGGCCCCGGCGGCCCGCATCGCAGCCTGTCGGGCCGGGACCTGCGGATCGGCCCGGAAAAATCCGAGGCGCCTTGGGCAAAAGCGGTTAGAATAGTCTCAGGTGATTATGCGAAGGAGGATTCACACTCTGGCATTGGTGTTGCTGTGGGTGGGGATTGGCGTTTGGAGCCAAAGCAGCTTCGCCCAGGGGCCTAAAGGCTACGCCGCGCGGCCGTGCGGGTTCGACATGAACCGCAACGGCCTTGTCGGCGAGGCCGACGACGCCCACGTCGCCGACGGCAACACGACAGACCCCGACGGCGACACCGTCAACGAGGACCTCATCTACGTCGATGCCGCCGGCGGCAGCGACACAACCGGCGATGGTTCGGCGGGCAATCCATACAAGACGGTGCAAAAGGCGCTTAACATGTGCGACGGGCCCGGCGACGGGGCCGAAGATATCGTCGCCATCCACGGAACGTTCCAGGAAGCCTTGACGCTCAGGCAGAGCGGAGTGACTGGCCACTACACGCGGGACAACTTCCAATTCCCCAACAATCCGTTCATGTTGATCGGCTGGGACAAGGACAACGACGGCGAGTACCCCCCGTACGATACTGACGATCTGGCCGTGCTGGACGGAAAAAGCACCCTGGGCATGGCTATCGACAACCCTAGCGGGACCCAACGCCTGGAGATCGCCCATCTGACGATACAAGACTACGGTCAAGCCGGTGGTGGTGATCGTGGGGCAATGTTCCTACGTGGACTCGGTTCGGAGCAAAGGCACCTTTACGTCCACGACTTGGAGTTGCTTCGGATATGCAAGGCTATGCCTACCACTGGCGGTTACATCGTCTTCAACTTGTTTCCCAGAGGCGCGACGCTGCGTTATTTTGCCTGCATTAACAATCTCTTCGATGAATTTGGCTCGTTCGGGTTTAGAGGTGCGGGGCACAATGTCGGGAATTATCGCTTCCAGAATCTCACCATGAAGATGTACGGAGTGCCCGGTGATACCAGCTGGAGGGGGGCACCCTTGGGTTGGAAACTGTGGGACGAAAATAACTACGTCGACATTCTCGACTGCATTATCGACGGTAATCCTACTGCCTTCCTGCCCTCGGGCTATACCGGTGGAATCGCCGTCTGCCAAGGCAGCCAGGACTGGACGATTCGTAACAACGAGTTTATCGACCTCAAGAGTGGAATTTCGCTGCAGCCCGATGCCGGCGATCCGTAGTACAGAGATCGAAAAGTGGACAACATCCTTATCGACCGGAACATTTATCGGAACACGTACATGTGGCAGTATTCCAACGGTACGTATGCAGTCAGATTGAAGCGCAGTTACGACCCTGCCCCGGCAACGGCGGCCGTCGGTGCAGTTACGATAACGAATAACTTCTTCTCTTCGACGGTACCATTTATGGGGGGGATCCACAGTGATGCAGGGAATCCTTCGGCGACTCCCACGGGCACTGTGACAATCGCCGGCAATACGATCTACGGCCCCTCCGACTACGGAGCAATTTACATCACCGAGGGACGTGCCTATCCCAAGGAAGACTTTGTCGTGAAGAACAATGTCATCGCCCACGTGGTCAAGAATTATAGAAACATCAGCGCGTCTTACGCACCGGCGAGCTGGGTCGCCAACGGGAACGTCTATGACGAGGACCGCCCCAGCTTTGTATGGAATGGAGTCAACATCGCTTCCCTCGCGGCCTGGCAAACTGCGACCGGGCAGGATGCGAATTCCAAGGCAGGCAATCCGCTGTTCGTCGACGCTCCCGCGGGCGACCTGCACCTTGACCCGAGCGATACGGTCGCCAAAGGCTTTGGTGAGGATATTACTGGTATCACCGATCACGACATCGACGGAGACTCGCGCAGCGCTTTCCCTCCTTGCGCCGGAGCGGACGTCGAAACCACTCCAGCGGATACGGACCCACCGACGATCACTGCGTGGTATTCAGCCGTCGAGCACGGCCGCGGCGTCGGAGAAGCCCTGCTGGAGATACACGACGACGGCAACTTCAGCGAGCCGCGAAGCAGCGGAATCAGTAAGTTGATACTGGTCTTCGACGAGCCGATCGACCCGGTGAGCCTGATTTCCGTCAACGTTGCCATCGCCGGCCGGGACGCCAACAACGCCCCGATTGACTGTAACACCATCGCGATCGGGACCTCCACGCGCAACGGTCACACCGAGGCTGTAATTACGTTCACGCCGGCGCTGGGCGACTACGCCAGGTACGTGGTGCAGATCAGCGGCGTGACCGACGCAGTGGGCAATCCGCTGAGTGACGATGCGGATCGGATCACGACCGCCCTCGCGGGCGATGCATCCGGCGATAGGCGCGTGAACGCCACGGACCTCTCTCGCGTGCGTGCCGCGCGGACGAAATCGATTGATCCCAATAACGCGGCCGAGGTGCGGGCGGATATCTCGCAGGACGGGCAAGTGAACGCTACAGACCGCTCGCGCGTCCTGGCCCGCCGGCCGCGCGACGCCCGCGGCATCAGCGATCCGACCATCCCCTGAGTTAGCCCCGTTAGCTCAAGCCGGCGTCAGTCAACCGCTCGCCTTGTCGAGCGCGTCTAGGAAGGCGGCCTGGTCGGCCCCGGCGGCCCGCATCGCAGCCTCTCGGGCCGGGGCCGGCGGATCGGCCCGAAAAAGTCCGAGGCAATTGGGGCAAAAGCGGGTAGAATAGCCTCAGATTATTATGCAAAGGAGGATCCACACGCTGGTGTTGGTGTGGGTGGGGATTGGCGTTTGGACCCAAAGCGGCCCGGCAGGCCACCGAACTGCCAAGAGCGGCCGTCCAATCAAGACCACTTAATTAGTAACTCAATTAGTAACAAGCTAACGGAGAAGAAAAATGGAACGTCTCAAAAGAATTACCCTCGCATTCATAGCGGTTGGCTTTGTCGCGACCATCACCGGGACCTGCCAAGACGCCACTGCCACGACCTTTGAAGCGAGGATCGCCGTAGGAAACGACGACGGTGAAGAAAAGCCTGACGGCACTGCAACACACTATGGCGGTGATCTGGATATGGACCCCGCTGAGTCTCCTTACTGCGGAATTCGCTTCGTCGTCAACATTCCGCAGGGCAGCTCCATTACCACTGCCTACGTGCAGTTTACAGCCAGGAGTACGAATTCCGGGACCACCTCCATCACGATCTACGGCGAGGATGCGGACAATGCCCCTGCCATCCTCTTGGAGGCCAACAATCTCTCTTCGCGTACGCCAACGACGGCTTCGGTTACCTGGGCGCCGAACGCCTGGACGATCGATGGAGCCGGCCCGGACCAGCAGACGCCCGACATCTCGTCGATCGTCGAGGAGATCGTGGGCCGGGCGGGCTGGTCGAGTGGAAACGCCCTGTTCCTCGTCTTCAACACCACTACCGGCAGGAGATCGGCCAGGACGTACAACAACGACCCCAACGCCGCGGCACTGATCACCGTGGACTACCCTGGGAAGTATACGCTGACTGTCAACTCCGGCAGCGGTGACGGCGACTACGAGCCAAACACGGTCGTCGATATCCTGGCCGATAGCCTGGCAGGACAGAACTTTGACGTCTGGACGGGCGATACGGCCACCATCGACGATGTAGCCGAGCCAAACACCACCATCACGATACCGGAGTCCAATACGGAGATCACCGCGACGTATGTGGACGACCCGAACACTTTCTCTTTGATCGTCAACAGCGGTTCCGGCGACGGCGTCTATGACTCCAACACTATTGTGAACATACTGGCCGACGCCCCAGGAGCGGGTCAGCTCTTCAACATCTGGACGGGCGATGCCAACTATGTCGCCAACGTCAACGAGGCCAACACAACCTTCACCATGCCCGAGGCCGACGCCGAGATCACCGCAACCTACCAGGATGACGCCAACACGTATCAGTTGACGGTCAACTCCGGCACTGGCGACGGGTACTACGAGCCTAGCACGGTGGTGGGCATCACGGCCGATGCGCCAGGTGGGGGCCAGGAGTTCGACGTCTGGACGGGCGATACCAACTACGTCGCCGACGTCAACCAGCCCAACACTACCGTCGACATGCCGGCTTTGGACATTGGAGTCACAGCGACCTACACCGCAGTGCCGCCGGCCTGGACGCACTTCCTGCATAATGAGGCCGACGGCAACGGTGACTACCTCTGGAGCTATCCCAACAACTGGTCCGCTGGCCTGCCCGGCACGGTCACGTCGGCCGAGATCGGTGAGGACTCCGCCGGCGAGGCCAGGCACTGTGTGCTCTACGCCTCCGGCGTCCAGTGCCTGCACTTCGAGTTGGCCGAGCATGGCGGCACGGAAGGCAGCAGCCTTCATGTCAAGCAGGGCGCAAGTCTGACGTTCGGCGGAACCGTGAACATCGCCAAGGACCGAGAAGGCTGGTTCTACATTGATGGAACGGTCAGCCACTTGCTCGGCAATAAAACGTTCCGCGTCGGCGGACAGTGGGGACAGCCCGACAGTAACCTTCCGTCAAAGGGTCA
>CAYYOX010000594.1:0-4590 GCA_964473065.1 uncultured Planctomycetaceae bacterium
GACGGTGTTCGTGGCGAAACCGCGTCCGAACTGCTCGTTCATCCAGGCGGCCAAGACGGTCTCGGCGTCGCCATTGGTATCCATACTCAACACGACTTGGGCATTCCAGCCGAGGTAAGCGCCGCGATCAAGTTCCAGCCAACCGAACGGCGTGGCGGCAAAGCTGGCCGTCGCGCCTTCGATGGTGGCTCCACCCTTCTTTGGGTTTACGGGGGCCAAGGGGTCGTCGATCAACGTCGCGGTGGCCTGCGTGGCGACCGTGTCGTTGAACATATCGAGGATGTTACTGTCGTTGAAGCCTTCCTGGTCGTCGACGAGCCAGTCATTGTTATCCAGGGCCGTCCAGGCGTCGATCAACACGAACTGGCTATCCTCGGTCAAGGCGACCGCACCCTTCAGATCGACGTACAGATTGGCCGTATTGAAGCCCATCTCGTGATCCAGGGACAAATTCGGCACGGACAGGGTCCGGGCCCCGCCGGAGTCGATGCTCCAGGTGATCTCGCCGGAGGAATCGAAGGTACGGGCGATTTCGAACCAGTTACCCGGATCGACCAGCGGGACGATATCGGGACCGCCGCCGTTGATGTGCATGGTACCGGTACCCTCGCGGCCGATGATCATGTGATACGACCCCGCGGCCGGCGCTATGATTTCAGCGTCGTTGGTGATTTCCAGATGCCCGACGGCCTCGAGCGCAGCGCCCACGACGAAGTCGCCGGCGCCTCGCTGGGAGATGTTCATCGTTCCGCCGAGCAAGGACAGCGTTCCGGTCGAGCCAGCCATCGTGAAATCGGGCATACTCCTGGACCAGTCACCAACGGCGGTAAAGAAATCGACGTTCAGCACGCCGTCGGTGAGCGTATACTCACCCGTACCGCCGTCGCCGCCGATGGCGAACCAACCGCCCGCATGTGCGGCGATCGCCCCGTCGACGGTGACTATGCCACCGGTCTGGTTGGCTTCACCGGAAGCGTAGATCCGCGTTCCGACCTCGAATCGACCGAGGTTGACCTCGCCGCCGGAGATGTTGAACGTGCCGTGCGTGTCGGGTCCGCTGTGGGCCAGCGTGCCCCAGTCCCACATATAGGGCGCTTCGCCGACCAGGGCCCAATCGGCCGTGATCGTACCGCCGCTCATGTTATAGGTTGCGTTGTCGCCGAACCGTGAGACGAGCAGAGCGCCCAACCAATCGTAGGGCGTTCCGTCGGTGAACGTGCCGTGGTGTTCTGTGATGATCACATCACCTCCGGTCTGATTGATCACACTGGTGCCGTCGCCTTGCAGGGCCCCGAGTGTGATTTCATGGGCGTTAATCGTTCCAGCGGTGATGTTCAGCGTGCCGCTGGCAGGCGTCTCGTCCCCGGTCGCCTCGGCGGCATTTAAGGTCGGGGTCGGGTCGTCCCACCACTCACCCACCCGTATGACCACGGCGTTCAGCTCCCCGCCATCGATGTTGTAGGTTGCCGAGCCGCCGTAGTTGCCGATGAGCAGTTCGCCCCAGGTCAAAGGTGCTCCGTCGGGAACGCTCGGATGGTCGTGCGCTTCGACCTCGTGGATCGTCACCTCGCCGCCGGTCTGGTTGATGGTGGCATGCGTGCCGAATCGAGCCATATCGATTCTTCCGGTATCCACCACACCGCCGGAGATGTCCATGGAGCCGCTGCCCGGGCCGAGGCCACTCCAAGAGATGTCGCCGATGACGATCCAGTTTTCGACGTTCAGCGTCCCGTCACTGATGCTGTAACTTCCGGTCCCGCCGTCGCGGCCGATGATCAGATCGCCCCAGTGGATGATATCGGTTCCGATACTATCCGAACGGCGATCATAGGTGACGTTCACATCACCGCCGGTCTGAACGACGCGGCCGTTGCTGCCTTGGGCATTGAGGGTGAAACTATGGGTGGAGATCGTTCCACCGCTAAGGTTGAGCGTGCCGTCCGAGGGCGTCTGGAGTTCCCCGTTCCGCCAGTCGGACATGCGGACAGACCAGCTATCGATCGACCCGCCGCTCATGTTGAAAACACCGGTGCCGCTGTCGCCGCCGATACGCAGCTCACCCCACATCCATACCTTTCCATCCGGAAGATTCAACTGGTCCGGATCGTGGAGAGCTTCGCGGATGCCCAGCGTAATATTGCCGCCGGTCATGTTAACCGTTCCGGTGCCACCGCGGCGAGCCCCGACCTCGAATCGTCCGAAATTCATGGACCCGCCGTCGATGTTCATCTCGCCGACCGGGGCGCCGAGCCATTGTGTGCCGTCCCACCAGGGGACCTCGGGCACGACGACGACGTCGGCAGTCAAGCTGCCGCCGCTGATGTTATAGGTTCCGTCGCCGTCGTATAAGCGACCCACGCCCAGCACGCCCCAGGTGCGATGGATGGTGGGGTCGATCGGGTCGTAGTATCGGGCCACGGTCACGTCGCCGCCGGTCTGATTTACTACGCCGACGCTTTTTTGGCCGCCCATGAAGAAATCACCCGCGTTGACCACGGCCGTACCGCTGATGTTCATCGTCCCGGTGCTTCCGGTTTGCGTAGCTGTAGCGTCGTCCCACCAGTCGCCCACGCTTAGCCAACGGGCGTCGAACCGGCCGCCGCTGATGTCGTAAGTTCCTGTCCCGCCTTGGGTGCCGACCAGCAGGTGGCCCCACTGACGAATGTTATGTGGGTCGGCCGGGTTGGGGTGGACCATTTGAATGTTCAAGTGTCCGCCGGTCTGAGTGATCGTGCCCTGTGAAAGCATTCTTGCCCCCAACTCGATGGCTCCGGCATTGACAACCGCGTCGCCGGAGATGTGCATATTGCCCGTCGCGCCGACGGTCGGCTGGCTGCCTTCCGGGACATCACCCATCAGTATCCAACCGGAGCTCATGTCCAGTGTTCCGCTGCTGATGTTGTAGTTGCCGGTGGAGCCGAGTCGGCCGATCAACAGCAGGTCGCCCACGGCAAAGGTTCCGCCGGTCTGGTTGACGGTTCCGTCGCCGAAGTAGTTGCCGCCAACGCCCGCCCAGCCAAGATAGGCGGCCGGGTTGCCGATAGTGACTGACGCATCGCCGGAGATGTTCACCGTGCCGACGGCGGGAGTCATATCGTCGCCGCGCCAGTCGCCGACGGTCATATAGTTGGTTACGTTCAGGGCGCCGCTACTGATGTCATAGAACCCGGTGCCGCCCCATTGGCCGACCAATATCCCGTCGCCGATATTGACCGTACCGCCGGTTTGCAGCACCGTACCGACGCCGCCCACGCGGCCGCCGACTTCGAGGTTCGTCAGAATGTCGACCGTACCGGTCCCGGAGACTCGCAGCGTTCCGTTGGACGGATCGGCGGGCGTGTCCCAGTGGGAGTTTTCGCCGATCAGGCCCCAGCGGGCCGTCAGGTTACCGCCGCTGATATTGTAGTCTCCCTGGCCGCTGAGTCGGCCGATGATCAGATTCCCCCAGCCGTCAAATGCCACCCCGCCGGGAAACGTCGTATGCTTCTCCGCGAGGTTGACAGTTCCGCCGGTCTGGTTGACCACGGCATTGACGCTATGATGGCCGCCGACGGTCAATTCACCCAGCAAGGTCGTTCCACCGCTGACGTTGAAGGTTCCGTCGCCGGGTACTTCGTCGCCGTCGTTGATGATTCCATTCGGGTCGGTCCACCACTCGCCGATCCGCATGATCCAGGCGTCGATGTCGCCGCCCTGCATGTTGTAAGTTCCCGTACCGCCGTTGTTGCCGATAAGGATCTCGCCCCACGACCAGCCGTGGGCGCCCAACTCATTATCCAGCCCATGGGTCACGACGCTTCCGCCGGATTGGGTGACCACGTCGTTGGTGAGCAACCGGGTGCCGACCTCGAACCTTCCGGTCTCGACGGCCGCGGTGCCGCTAATGTCCATCGAGCCGACCGACCCGACCGTGGGAAACGTGGGGTGCGCCTCGTTACTGACCATGATATTGTCGGAGTAGAGCGACCCGCCGCTGATGTTATAATGACCTGTCCCGCCGCCCCGGCCGATGACCAGGTGACCCCAGCTACGCACGATGTTCGGGTCGAGGGTGTCGAGGGTTCGGTTGATGGATACGCTTCCGCCGCTCTGGTTCACGACGCCGATCCAGACATGGCCGGAGACGGTCATTTCGCCGAGGGTGACGACCGCGGTTCCGCTGATGTCCATCGAGCCGATGGCGGTGGTTCCGGCATGTTCGAGGATGTTCGGGTCGGCCCAGTCGGCAATCCGAATAATCCAGGCGTCGAGCGAACCGCCGCTGATGTCGTAGGACCCGGTTCCGGCGTTGTTGCCGATCAAGAGGTGACCATGCTTGGTGATCCAATCCCGATCGACCAACACGTCGCCGGCGGTTTGGACGACGGCGCCGGTGGATTGGAATCGGGTGCCGACTTCGAGTTGATGCTCGAAGGTGACGGTTCCGCCGTCGATGTTCATCAGTCCGGTGGAGGATCCGAGATGGGCGGCCCCATCCCAGTAGGGATTCTCGCCGACCAGCCCGAACCAGGCCGTCAGTGACCCGCCGCTGATATTGTACTCGCCGTTGCCGCTGTCGAGCCCGACGATCAGATTGCCGACGATAGCAAC
>CAYYOX010000595.1:0-2472 GCA_964473065.1 uncultured Planctomycetaceae bacterium
GTCTCGTGCAAGCCGACGCCGGATGCCTTGTGGGGGATCTATCTGGTCGACGTGTTCGACAACCGGGTGCTGATCCGCGAAGAAGAACGGCACGCCCTGTTGGAGCCGCTGCCGCTACGAAAGACGCCCCGACCGCCGTTGATTCCACCTAAGGCCAAGCCGAACCGCAACGATGCCCTGGTCTACATGGCCGACATCTACGCCGGGCCCGGCTTGAAGGACGTGCCGCGCGGGACGGTCAAGCGACTGCGGGTGTTTACGTATCACTTCGGCTACCAGAAGATTGCCGGCATCGATCATCGCGTGGGGGCCGACGGGCCGTGGGAAGTCAAACGCGTGTTGGGGACCGTGCCGGTCGAGCCGGACGGATCGGCCCTGTTCCGCATCCCGGCCAAGACGCCAATCTCGCTGCAACCGCTGGACGCCGAAGGCAAGGCCTTGCAGTTGATGCGAAGTTGGATGACGGCCATGCCGGGCGAGACGCTCAGTTGCGTCGGTTGCCACGAGAACCGCAACGCCACGCCGCCGTCACGGCAGACCATGGCCCAAGGCCGCCCGCCGTCGAAGATCGAGCCTTGGTACGGACCGACTCGCGGTTTCAGCTTTGCCCGAGAGGTGCAGCCCGTGTTGGACCGCTACTGCGTCGGCTGCCACGATGGACAAACCGACCCCGACCTACGCGGCAACCAGGGCAAGTTCGTCGTGTTCGACCCGACCGACCCGCAGGCTCGGGTGATCGAGGGCGTGGCCAAGGAAGAACTCATCCGCAAGTATCGGGCCGTGTTCGAGCCGAGCTATGTGGCCCTAAAGCGGCTGGTCCGCGGCGGCGGCCTGGAGAGCGACTTGCACCTGCTGCCACCGTTGGAATTCCATGCCGACACGACGCAGCTAGTCCAAATGCTGCAAAAAGGGCATTATGGCGTCGAACTCGACGGCGAAGCATGGGACCGGTTGATCACATGGATCGACCTGAACACGCCGTGTCACGGCACCTGGAGCGAGTTGACCGGAATCACCGACAACCAACAGGCAAGACGTCACGCCTTGCGGCGACTCTACGGCGGAGTCGATGAAGATGCCGAAGAGAGTCTTGGCGTACCGTTGCCGCCGATCGTGCCGATCGTGCCCGAGAAACGGCCTAAGGTCGAGATCCGACCGGTCAACTGCGACGGATGGCCGTTCGACGCGGCCGAAGCCGCTCGGCGACAAACGGCCGAGGGTTCGGTCACCCGGTCGGTCGAGTTGGGCGAAGGCGTGACGTTGGAGTTGGTCAAGGTCCCGGCCGGCCGGTTTGTGATGGATCATGCGGCCGTCACGATCGAGCAACCGTTTTGGATGGGCCGCTTCGAGGTGACCAATCGGCAATACGCCCGATTCGACCCGCGGCACGAGAGCCGTTTCGAGCATCGCACCTCGTGGATCTTCAGCGAAGACTATCTCGGCTGGCCGCTTGACGGCCCGCAGCAACCGGTGATCCGCATTTCCTGGGATCGGGCCATGGCGTTTTGCCGCTGGCTTTCGCAGCAGACCGGCATGACATTCAGCCTGCCGACCGAGGCCCAATGGGAATACGCGTGCCGCGCGGGAACGGACACGCCCTTCTCGTTCGGCAATCTGGACACCGACTTCTCGCCGTTTGCGAACCTGGCCGACCGCACGATTCGGGAGTTGGCCTATGAAGCCTGGCGTCCGAAGCCGCCGGATCTGGTCCCGCGCGACGACCGTTTCGACGACGGGGCGTTGGTCACAACCGATGTGGGCCATTATCGGCCCAACGCATGGAGGCTTCACGACATGCACGGCAACGCGGCCGAGTGGACCCGCACCGAGTCGGTTACGGGCGGCCGCCGGATCGTTCGCGGCGGCTCGTGGCGCGACCGGCCTCCGCGGTGTAGCTCGGCGTTTCGGCTGAGTTATCCGCCTTGGCAACGGGTCTACAATGTCGGGTTTCGCGTGGTTAGCGAAGAACCGTCCGAGGCGTCCAACGTGGTGCTCAGAGAGGCTTCCAGGTAGCGAGCGGGTGTTGGCTTACAGATAGGGCAGCAGATTCTGGATCAGCGCAACGCCGCCGATACCGCCGAAAGGTATGGCAATTGCCCTGAACAGCGGATCCTCGGCCCAGGGAGAAAAGGCTCCGCGTTTCTCCAGTTGGATCTCGTCGATTGTCTTCTCCCAGGCCTTGGTTTGTTGCGAGGGTTGCGAGCGTGGTAACGCGATGGCCTCGATCAGGCCGTCTTTTAGGCGGAGCAACATCTTGTGCCTTGCGGCCCTGGCCATCATTCGGAAGACGATGGAGAAGATCACGGCTGGAACGAGGTTAATGATGATCAGCCTAGACAGTGACCAAGGTAATTTCCACTTGTCGGTAAAATGCAACCAGGAGAGTGGCAACAGCAAGCTGGTGATGAACGAGTAGATTGTCGACAGTACTGCTGTGGTCGTCAGGCTAGCGGACGCTCTGGCCGTCGGCTG
>CAYYOX010000595.1:2482-4587 GCA_964473065.1 uncultured Planctomycetaceae bacterium
GCCCTGGCCATCATTCGCAAGACGATGGCGCCGATCACGGCGAGACCCACGTTCAACAGCATCAGCAGGGCCAGGGACCAAGGGAAACTCCACTTGTCGGTCAACTGCAGCCGGGAGAGTGCCAACAACAAAATGGCGACAAACGGATACATGATCGACCGGCCGACCACACTCGTACGGTCAGCCACCACGCGGACGGCCTGAAGCGCGTCGGAGAAGTCCTCGTCGCTAAGCCCGTTGCTTTCATCCGTCCTGCTGTTGTCTAGTTCGAGGAACCGTTTGAGGAATTGCCGACAGAGCTGGTTGGCGTCCAGAGCGAAGAAGATCAGCGCGAGCGTGCCAAGGACGGCCACGAAAAGAATTGGCTTTGCGAACATACGGGCAACTTCTCCGCGGCAGGGCATGTTCGGCCCTTCGGTAAAACTCAACAACAGCATGCCAAAGCCGAGGTAGGCCGCCGTCATCACACCGGTTCGCAGGAGGCGCCAGGGCCACCATCCCAGGTAATGATACTGTTGATACAGGGCCTTCTTGCCACTCGCTTTGCCCTGCGCGGTCCCGGTCTTTCCCGGCCAACCACACGCAAACAGTCCTCGGAACAGCTTCGCCAACCGCGACCCCTCGGCAAGGACATCGCAGGAGGGCCAACCGTGCCATTGCAAATCCTGTGGTGAAATACTTGTGATCCTGCTGTGCCGCGCGGCGATGGCCTTGTGGTTATTCTGGAGCTTTGTTATCCCGACCCAAAAGAAGACCACACTGAGCACGATCAGGACAAATCTCAGCAGCGTCGAAGGCCATACGCTGATTCCTTCGAAGAAGGCGAACGGTTCCCCGCCGGGCGCCCGGTGGTCGTAGTGGATCGTCGCGCTCAGCCACACAAATAGGCAAATCGCCAGGATCGAAAAGAACCCCATCAGGGCCTCCCTTGCCAGACACCACGTTGCCTTTTGTGGCATTCGGCGTGACCATTGGATGAAGTCGTCGAGCACACCGGAAGGCTCTTTCTCTTCGTCGTCCTTTTTCGTGTCGCGCCCGACTCTGGCAATCAGGCCAAGCAGCAGGACAACGGTCCATAAGACGCAAGCCAGCAGAGAGACGGTTCCTTTGAAGACGGCCGCGGTAACCGCACGCGCGTTGCGGTTGACAAACAAGGCACAGACCAGTAGGCACAAGAACGCGCCCATGGCAAAGCCCCACCAGGGCCGGGTCAGTTCCCGAGGGCTTGGTGGATGGACCTTTGCGACCGTGGGGCATCGTTCCGAGCGTAACGTGTCTTGCTGAACATGATTTGTCATGGTCAGTTGATAGGGGCCGTGTCTTCCGATTTCGAAGCTCAGCGGTTGGAGATACTTGTTCGACTTGCCCCCTTTCTTTTCCATACCCCAAGGATCATCGAGGGCCAACTTGGGGAGAACGCGTTCGACTTCAGGATCGTTCAGCGCCAGCAGGGTCGTGAAGAATGCGGCTGTTTGATAACTGTCGCGAAACGGTGGCACGGTGCGCTGCAGCCTCTTGGAAAGGCGCAGACCAAAATGCGAAGCCACGAGCAGATTGCGTGTGTAGGCATATTCTGCCGGATGTGCAAAGCCGGCTTCCAGATCGGTCGTGAAAAACCACGCATGCGGGAAACACCGGTGCATGGCCCGCAACACGAGCAGCTTGTCGTAGAAATCGGTGCCAACAATCCCGATGGCCTTGATCTGGCCTTTCCCTTCGTGTCGAAGCTCTTTGTCAAGTTGCTCGATACGTCGCTCCAATCGGCGCAAGTAGTCGAGTTGTGCCGGGCCCATGGGGGATTCGTCTTCAACACGTGCATTATCGTCACGCTTGCCTTTATCTTCTTCTTGTCTGTCGCCTTGTGCCCCGGGAACCCTCCCGTCGATGCCTCGGAGATACTTGAAGACGTGAAGATTGTCCTCAAGATCCTCGCCTATCTCTTGGCGGAAGGTGCCTGGAAGCGCGCGTCCATAGAGCGTATCTTGCTCGGCGACCAGGACGATGTGTTGTTTGCAGTCTTCGTTCTCCGGCCAGGCGCCGCGCAACGAGAGTTCAGTCGCTAGCTCTTTGACCAACTGTCGATCAGTGCCGATCGTCCGGATTAG
>CAYYOX010000596.1:0-4579 GCA_964473065.1 uncultured Planctomycetaceae bacterium
TGCGGAACCTTGTCCTGACGGCGCGGATGGCTTCTAACTTGGTGATATATTCGGGGGCGCTGCGGTCGGTGAACGGTGGGACCTTCTTCCCGGCGGCCAGGGCTTTTTCCATGGCCCGATAGTGGTCGTTGATGCTATTCCAACGTTGCTCGAAGTAGGATTTTCGATCGACCCAGCGGTCGTTCAACAGCCGACCGAAGTCTTCTTGGGTCAGTCCCTGTCCGCCGGCCTCTTTGGCCAGATGGGCCGAAAGGGCCAGACTTAACTCGGGCCGCGAAAGGTTCAGCCAAGCGTACTTGGCCGTCCATTCGTGGCCGTGCGGATTGTGGGGCATCGGGCCATGGCACTCGGTGCAACGCCGGTTGTAGACCGGCTCGAATCCCCCGGTAAACCAATCGTCCAACTGCTTGCTCCCCGGTTTGGCCCAGGCGTCGCGCCCGCCGTGCGAGACGGGCCGCGCGTTGTCGCTGGTGGCATAGTAGGGCAACATCGCATCGATCCAGACGTAGATCCGCTGCCGATCTTCCAGCGGAATCATCTGCTCGCAGTGGTCCGTGTCGACGTAGTCCAACAGCCGGCTCACGTGCGAGCCGGTCGAGAGCGGCTCGGGCGGCTCGAACCGGCCGGGGTACATGTCGTTGAACTGCACCATGGGCCGCTCGCGATGGTCGCCCAACTGCCAGACCGTCGAGATTTGGTTCGACTGACTGCGGACGATCAGGTGGTCGTACGAGATGTTGAACAGCCGCGTCCGATCGCCGACCAGCGACAGGCCCGCGTCAGGGTTCGATGCCCCGTGACATTCGATGCAATACTTGTCCCACACGGGCTGGACCAGCTTGTTGTAGTCGAGCACGCCGTTGTTTCCCCAGTCGGGCAGTTTCAACGGGCTGGGCGGACGTTTCGACGCCAACGGCGAGCCTCGACTTGGCGGCGCCATCGCGCGGTGCTCGTGGCAGCCGATGCAGCTTTGCACCTCGCCGGGCATAATGACCGCGGCCGAGGTCATCCTCAGCAACTCCTTGCCCTCGGCGTCGCAGGCCTGGAAGTAGATCTCTCGACCGGCCGGCGCCACGAAATGGGCCGAGCCGTCCTCTTCGACCGGCACGTAGCCCCAGCAGCGTTTCGCGTAATACGTACCCAGGCTCAGCAGCGGCCCCTGAAAATAGGCCCGATCCCAGGACGTGTTGACCGTCTTGGGCAACTGTTCCATGATCCGCAGATACTTGACCCGCCCCCGCTCGATCATCGGTTCGAGCCCTTGATACACGTCGGCCAAGAGGAAAACGCCCTTGGGCACATCGTCCACGGAAAGATTGCCCGAGGTGGTTCCCGGCAGCCCGTCGGACAACTCGCGAACGAACCGATCCGGGTCGAGTCGCTCGGCAATCATCGTCTCGGGCTGCAAGTGGGGTCTCTCGCGCGGTCGCAAGGGCATCGCCCCGTAGCATCCCATCGGGGCATCTGCGACAACTTGCACCTTGTTGTCCAGATCGTCGGGCAGATAGATGCGAAACCGGTCCTTCCCTTCCCCGCCGTAAGAGACGAGAAACTGGTACTCGCTCACCGGATACGGATCCCGATAGGACCAGAAGTAGCTCACGTCGCCGATGATGGGAAACTCGCGAGTAATCCAGCGATAGCCGACGCCCCGCTCGCTTTCCAAGCCGTGGCCCTTGCGCACGACGCCGATCGCGCCGTGCGGCGTGCCATGGTGGGCGGCAAACGTGCAGACGACCGCCTCGCGGCCGGGGATCGCGCGGGCTTGCCAGAACGTGCGGGGATGAACGATCGTGTTGCCGAAGAACAACTGCACCCGCGTGCCGTCGACGTTTTCCGTCCACAGGCTCTGCCGATGGCCCAAGTCGGCGTCGACATATTCCCACCGGGTATACAACAACCGCCCGTCGGGCAACAAGCTCAGGCCGAAGTCCGACAGCGTATTGCCGCTGAGGTCGCGGGCGTCGCTGCCGTCACGGTTCATTATATAAACGTGCGTCGAGGGTCCGTCCTGGCAGACCGTGTGCGAGCCTCGCGTGCGGCTGGAAATGCACGCCAAACGGCCGTCCGGCATCGGCACCGGACTGACGTTGAAATGGTCGCGCTGGGTAATCCGCCGCAGGTTCTTCCCGTCGACGCCGATTTCCCAAAGGTGCCAGTAACGGCCGGGATTCTTGCGGTACGAGAAGAAGATCGTCTTCGCATCGAACGACAGGTTCATATCGAAAATCGAGCCGTCGGCATCTTCGAAGATTGTCTTCGGCGGCACGTCGGGCGTGGCCGGGTCATAGACGCGGATGCCGCATCCCCACTTGCTGGGCTGACTCTGCCAGATGTAGTTGGCCGCCGCCCCGACCGGATTGAGATGATGCCGCGTAAAGAACACGATCGGCGGCAGCCCGCGGACTTCACCGGCCAATAGCGCGTCTCGCTGGGCGGCCACTTGTCGCATTTGCTGTACCAGATCGTCTATCTCGGCCTGCCCCGAGGTTTCAAAGTCGAATTGATCGACCACGGCCGCCAACTGGTCGGCCCGGTGCTTGATCCGGCTCAGTCGGTCGTAGTATTGACTCGTCTTGGGCGCAGGTGTCCACGAGGCGCGTTCCAACTCGGCCATGGCTTGGGCGGATTCTATCGGTGCATCGTAAATGCTCCGCAATCGCGAGGCCACCTCGTCAATCGCTCGCGAGGCGTAGTACAACTGCTTAAGCCGCCCGAAACTCGTCTCGTCATGGACATCGGCCAACAACTTTGCGGCCCGATCCTGCCACACCGCACTGCCGCGGACCGCCATCGCATAGCGGCACGCCCGGGCTTGCCATGGATCCGTTTCCCGATCGGCCTGGGCACAGATGTCCATCGCCATGACCGACATGGTGGCTTGGCGGTCCGGCCGTTCGATGTGATCGCTCAGTGTCAGCCGAATCGTGTGTCGACCCATCGGCAGATTTCTCGCAACGATGGCCCAACCCGTGTTCGGATCACCCTGGCTGGTGTCCAACAGCGCACGGCCCTCGTGTTCGGTGCAATGGATCTCGCCGGTCAGTTGCGTGGCGGGCTTGCCGTCGATGAGCACTTCGGCCCAGCCGAAGATCTTTTCCGCCTCTTCGGTCAACACGTCGGCCCCGCGGATGTTGCCGCACTTGGTAAAAACGGCCACGGCCGAACCGACGAAATCGAGCTCGATGTAATCACCCGGCCGGTCGGTCCGCAGTGCCGGGGGGCCATAGGGATTGCCTCGGATCGAGAAGTCCCAGTCGCCGGAGAATTTTACCCGCGGATGGTGATGGCGAAACAGCCGCACCGGACTGCCGTCGAGCACGTGGTCCTCCTGCTCCCAGGCAACTTGACGCGATGCCGGGTCGTCTGCCGCGAGAGTGCTCGCCGGTAGCAGTGTGATAATCATCGCGGGAAGCAAGGCGAGTCGTCGCATGGGAGTCTGCCTTCTGTTGAAGTGCTGCAAAGCCGCAAGCGGCCGCGTTCCCCTCTGTCGTTGGGAATATCTATTGGATTTGAACGGGAAATCGGGCGTTTTGCAAGTAGGCGGGAGATTTTTTCGCCCTGGGGGGGCCATTCAGACGTAGAATGGAGAAAGGGAATCCCCCCGGTCTTTTGCGAGGTAAGTGTTGTGTTAATTCGTCGAGTGTTTGTTGCTTGGATCGTGTTGTTGACGCTGGCCGCGTCGGCTTGGGCTCAGTTCCAAGAAGGTGACCCCGACGGGGCTACGCTGGGTGAAGCGCAAGTCCAGCGGTTGCGGATCGGCGTGGTCGTGACCGCCGCGGGCGGCGCCTGCCGAGGAATTGTCGCCTATACGGCCGTGCCAACCGACTGGCCCGAGCAGGAAGTGCGTATCGTCGAGGAGGATGTCTCTCCCGCGGTGAAGGTCAATTTCCAGATGGTCGACAACATGGCCCGGTGCATGGAGGTGAAGATACCTTACATTACGGCCGGACAAGAAGTCCGAGCGTTGATCACGTTCGAGGTCCGCCGCAGCCCGATCCTGCCGCCGGATGCGACCGACGAGTACGAGTTACCCAACGCCAAGAAGCTGCCGCGCGATCTGCGAATTTATCTGGGCCCCAGTCCTCTGATCGAGAGTCGCAACCGCAAGATCCGCAAGCTGGCCAAGGAAGTGGGCGTCGACGAAGAAAAGGCGTGGGATCGGGTCGAAGCCATCTACGATTGGGTCCGCGAGAAAGTGAACTATGAAAACGGCCCGATCAAGGGCGCCTTGGCCGCGTTGAACGACGGCACGGGCGACTGCGAAGAGCTGACCTCGCTGTTCGTAGCCATCTGCCGTGCCGGCGACATCCCGGCCCGAACCGTTTGGGTCGAGGGGCACTGCTATCCCGAATTCTACCTGCTCGACGGCGAGGGCAAGGGCCATTGGTTCCCCTGCCAGGCGGCCGGCAGCCGCGCGTTCGGCGGCATCCCCGAGTCGCGCGCCGTGCTACAAAAGGGCGACAACATCCGCCCGCCCTACAGCCGCCGCGACAAGCAGCGCTATCTGGCCGACCATCTCACCGGCGCCGGCGGTCGCCCCAAGGTCCGTTTCGTCCGCGAGGTCGTGTCGGAGTGA
>CAYYOX010000597.1:0-4576 GCA_964473065.1 uncultured Planctomycetaceae bacterium
TCCGGGTGCATCACGACCTGATCGCAAGCCAAGGCGATCAGTGCCGCATCGGACCTGGCCTGCAAGGGGATATAGGCCACGGTGCGAACCTCGTTCGGGTCCAACTTGCCGAGGAATTCGGCCAGTTTTACGCTATCCTTCGGCGAGCCGCCGCCACTGTCGATCCACAGGCAAACGAAATTCACCTCGCGCCGCTTGATTTCGTCGTCGATCAGCTTCTCGACCTGTCGGGCCATCGTGGCGTCGACCGGTCCCTGAAGGTTGATCCGCACCGCTTCCCACTGCCGCAGCAACGACGGGTCCTCGATCATTGCGGAGGCCGGCAACTTGAGCCAATCGGCCAACTCCTCGGGCCCCTCGGGCAACAGACTGACGCAATCGAGTCGCCGGCCCTCTTCGCCCGTGAATTGGCCCGGACGCCCTGTGACCAAGTCGTTCAACGGCGTTTCCTTGGTGATCACGCGGTCCTTGTCGAGCTCTTCCCGATCCTTCGGGTTGATATACTGGCGACCGGCGTCGGTTATCACTTGCAGCACCTCGCGCGACGGCTCGAGCAGCCACAGGGCGATTTCCTCGGGAACCGTCTTGCGTGCATTGGCGAACTCGACGTAGGCGGCTTGCTCCATGGGGCCGACCGTGCCCGGCTCGGCGTCGACCGGCCCGAATTCCGCGTCCGCGTGCATCACAATCTCGTCGCACGCCATGGCGGCCAACACGGCATGGCCGGGCAACGATTCGGGAATGTAAGCCACGGTTCGGGCCGTGTTCAGCTTCGAATCGCAAAGCAACTTGGCCAATTGCACGGCGGACGTGAACTCGCTATGCCGAGCGACCTCGCCCTGGTCGGCAAGAATCTCGAACCGAAGAATCAACACCGGACGCTTGGCGCCTTCCTGCTCGGCCTTTTCCAACGTTTTGTCGATGAACTGCTCGACCTGCTTAACCGTCTTGGCGGTGATCGGCAAGGCCACCCGCATCAGTTTGCCCAGCTTACGGGCAGATTGCCCTTCTTGTCCTTCGGCGGACGCCGGCAACGAACCGACAGCCAGCAGAAGCGAGAGGCCCCAGCAAACCAGTCGGACGATCCGACCGCGACCGGCAAGTTTCACGACCATTGGCAGCCACATCATGGTACCGCTCCGAGGGCGAAATACGTACGTGTAGGGTGGGTCGAGGCACGAAGACCCACGAAGTAAAATGACGAAGCACGAATGACGAAAAAGCTACTTAGTCATTCGTCATTCGGATTTCGTTATTTGGATTTCCCGCTACAACTTCCCGCACACTAGATTATAGGACGACGACGCCGCGCGTCAATAAAGCTACCGCTCCCGCGGTCCCTTACCGGCGGCCGGCATTCGGCGGGCGTTGGGCCTGCTGTTGCCGCGAATCCTGGACGCTTCTTCTCCAGCCGATCGGGGTAATCGGGCGAAACGGGTTGCCTTTGAGGAAGCTTAGCGGATCGTTGGTCTTGATGTCGTAGAACTCATAGGCGGTCCGGCTCTGGTTGTTGGGCAAGTGGATCTGCAGGGCGTGCGGCATCAGATCGGCCTGATTGAGGATCAGCGTGGCCCTCGAGAAATTGGCCGCGTCCCTGGCAAATCGAGGATACGCCTCGAGCCAAATCTGTTTTTCTAGCTTCTCCCGCGGCGTGATGATCCGCATGAAGTAGCGTGCCTTCAGCTTGGCCGCCTCCGAGCCGAACAAGAAGGGCAGCGGACCTTCGGTAATCGCCTTACCCTGCATCTCCGGCGGCAACTTGTGCTGGATCAGTTCCTTCTTGACGTAGTCGAATTCAAAGACCGATTTCCCGTCACACACCCAGTGCTCGGCCCGTTGTGGAGAAAGCTTGACCATCTTGCCGTTTTTTTCGGTTCGCAGCATGTGGAACATGCCGCGATCGGGCGCGCCGTAACGCAGTTCGCCCTCGTCGGTGTGCCTTGGCTTGTTGGGATCGTTCTGCCCGAAACCGATCTGATACTCCCAGCGGACGAACTGGCAAGTAAAATCCCTCACGCCTCGGCCTTGCTTTTCCCAGTCCTGCAACACCTGATCCAGGTAGGCCTGCTCTTGCGGCGAGAGTTGGAACGGCGGCTGTTGCGGTGGGGCACGCCGCCGTAGCACGGGCACACGAGGCATGATCGGTTGATTAGGCCCAACTGGCGGGCGCGAATTCTGTGCCACGACGGTCGAACTCACCGCCAACAGTCCAACCGCCGCTAACAGGCCAACGCGAATCGTCATCGGTTCCCTCCCAACAAGATAAGCCTTCCTTGGCGACCGCCAGCAATGCTAGCACAGCCGCGGGATTTCCTAGGGCCGAGAATTCTAGCAGGAAACCCCCGCCCACTCTACGGCAGTTCGCCCGCCATAAAACCGCACCCATTGGTCGCGCCCAGCCGCGAGAAGACGGCCTAGTGTTCCAGGGTAGCCAACAGCCTGTCCACGGCTTTGGCGAACGGATCTTCGGCGCGACTTGGCCGGTCCTTCTTGCTGATCTGCTCGAACTGCTGAAGCCAGCGTGGCTTGGCAGATGCGATGTCCCGGCCGGCAGGCAAGGCCAGGACCGCATCGTGTACGACCGACTTTTCCCGACCGGCCGGCGTCCTGTCGGCCTTCGAAGACGTGAAGGCCTTGGCGGGCGACAGATCGAGGAGTTGAAGTTCGGCGGCTGACCAGGTTTGGTTGTTCCGCGCGATCAGCGTGTCGATGGCATTGACGCGGCGGTCGCGGTTGAAATCGTAGGGCGTGTCGAGTTCGGCCGGATCGAAGAACGGATGAGGATTCGCCCGAGTGGCCAATACGTCCAGCGCATCGACCTTCGCATCCGACACCGAATTGCCCGTCTCGCCGACGGCGTTGCCGAAGTAAAAGACATCGTTCTGAATCAGGCCGGTTCGTTCGTTGGCCAAGAGGGTGACCTCGAGCCACTGGTTTACCACGGCGTTGCCGTCCCAAGTCAGCACGATCCGATCGGCACTGCTCTCGCCTTGGCCGGGCCGAACTTCGACGTTCGGCAGCGGCGCCGGGTCCCAATCGGCCGGTGTGTCGTCGTTGCCCGCCTTGAACGTGAAGTCGTCGGTCGTGATGGCCATCGCAGCAGTAAGGCCAAAGGCGTCGATCATCAGGCCGTTGATCCCCAGGGCGTAGCTGGTGTAGTTGGCCAGCGTGGCCTCTTGTCCGGGCAGCAAGGCGACCTTGTCCGGCGCGACGGCGTCGTCGTCCTGGCGGCCTCTGGTCGGATCGTTCCAGACCGAATCGTGGTAGAAAACGAACCGACCGCTGACGTTGGGCGCACCCACGGTAAACGTGCCGGGCGATGGCGCCTCGGGCGTCCAGCTTGCCGGGTCGTGGCCCCAACTACCGGTTCCCACGCGATGCAGCGAATCCCCCAGCCCGTCGGTTGTCGGGTGCCAGGTGTTAAGGTAATCAACCTCGTCTTCCAGCGGATGCGGCACAAAGAGCGGGTCTTCGGCCGGCGGGGCGTCCCAGTCTTGCAGTTGCACGCGGTCGCCCGTGTCGCCGAGTCGATCCGGATGACCGCCGACGATTTGCACTTCTGTGCCGATCCCGTAGTAACTGCGGAAATCGGCCAGCTTGAGAGCATCGACCGGATTGAACGCCACGACGACCAGCGCCGATCGGGCGTCCAGGATGGTTCCCGGCGTAAAGTCGAAGTCCAGCCCCTTGCGCAGCCGCCAATTCGTCAGATCGATCGGCCCGTTCGTGGCGTTGTAGAGTTCGAGGTATTCGAGGTTTTCCGGCAACACACCGCCGCCGGGCGCCGGCGGATTGTACATGACCTCGCTGATGATCACCTCGGGGCCAATCCGCGGGCCGCTGTTGGGGCCGTCAAGGGTGCGGCTGACCATCGGATACAGATCGCCCGACTCGTCCGGCCAGCGACCGAACGATTCCCCGTTGAGTGCCGAGCCGAACTCGACATGGTCGGCAAATCGGAGCGAACCGCCGCCGCCGTCATCGATCAACAGCCAAACGTCTTCGCCGCGGGCGCCGTCGATCGCAAAATCCTTTGCCCCGGGACCGCCGAACTCGGTGGTCTGGTCGAACTGCAAGTTGTTTCCAACGTAGTGGCCTTCGTAGAACACCGCATAACCGCCGGACGAGATGGTCACGCCGGCCGGAATCTGGAATTTTTGGAAGTCGTCGCTGGAATCGCTCAGCCACCAGCCGCTGATGGGAATGTCGCTGCCGGTGGGGTTATACAACTCGATCGCATCGACCAGCGGATTGTCGGTATGGGTGAGCACTTCGTTGACGACGACGCCCGAGTAGGGCCCTGCGCCGGTTTCCCCCGGGGTGCCCAAGAACTCGCTGCTGGAGCGCCAGTTTTCCGGGTTCGCGTAATCTCCGGCCGTGTCGATCACTTCGAGCGAGCTGCCTGTCCCGTCGGCACGGTTGGGCCATCCGCCGTCGTTGGAATCGCCATACGCAAAGCTTTGGATGTCGGTCCCCGAGGCGTCCAGCACGGTCAGCGTTTCGCCGCCATTGCTGAGTTGGCCCGCATAGGGGCCGATCAGGTTGTTCACGCTGCCGTAGCGGAACTGTACGGCCG
>CAYYOX010000598.1:0-4574 GCA_964473065.1 uncultured Planctomycetaceae bacterium
GTTTCTGGGATTTATCGGTCCCGACGCGGTCGATCATGTGAAGATGCCGTTGGGGATGAACTTGCCTGTGGGTGCAACCTCCGGCGCGGGCACGGTCGTCGAACTCGACGGCATAAAGATGCTCGAGGTCCCCTTGTGGCGGAGCTATTTGGCCGGCTGCATTCTGCTGGGCATCGCCCCTTGCACGGCCATGGTATTGGTCTGGGGATTCTTGGCCAAAGGAAACGACGGACACACGCTCGTGATGGTCGCCATCAACTCACTGGCTATGCTCGTGCTCTTTGGATTGCTCGGCGGCTATTTGCTGGGAGTCGGAAAACTGCCCGTGCCTTGGCAGGCCCTGTTGCTGTCGATCGGAATCTACGTCGCCTTACCGTTGGTGGCCGGATACTTTTCGCGCAAGTGGATTCTGGCCGTCAAGGGCGAAGCCTGGTTTCGCGAGAAGTTCCTGCACCTGCTCACACCGATTACGATTACGGCCCTGCTGATCACGCTCGTGCTGTTGTTCTCCTTCAAGGGCGAGATGATTCTGGACAAGCCGCTGACGATTCTCTGGATTGCCGTCCCGCTGTTCATCCAGACGACCGTTATCTTCGCACTGGGTTACGGCCTGGCCAAGCTACTGAATCTCTCCTACCAGGACGCGGCCCCGTCGGCTATGATCGGGGCCTCGAACCATTTCGAGGTGGCCATCGCCACGTCGACCATGCTCTTCGGGCTCTCCTCCGGAGCGGCCTTGGCCACGGTCGTGGGCGTATTGATCGAAGTGCCTCTGATGCTTATGCTGGTGAAGGTCTGCCTGCGGACCCAAGGATGGTTTGCATCGCCGGAAGGAACGTCGGGCAAGCCCAATGGCTAAGGACTGGACTTTTTCAAAATGGTCCCCTCTCCCTCTGGGAGAGGGGAGATGGAGAAATCAATGCGTTATACACAACTGGGACGTACCGGACTGACGGTCAGCCGGCTTTGTCTGGGGACCATGAACTTCGGGCGGCAGGCGACCGAGCCGGATAGCCATGCGATCATGGACCGCGCGTTGGAACAGGGGATCAACTTCTTCGACACGGCCGATGTCTACGGCGGCGTGTCCGGCGAGGCGCTGACCGAGAAGATTATCGGCCGATGGATTGCCCAGGGCGGTCGGCGTCGGGAACAGATTGTGCTGGCGACCAAGGTTTACGGCCCGATGGGTAACGGGCCCTTGGATCGCGGCCTTTCCGCACGACATATTCGCCAGGCCTGCGACGACAGCCTTCGCCGCTTGAAGGTCGACTATATCGACTTGTACCAGATGCATCACATCGACCGCGGAGTGACCGGCGAAGTAGTGGCCCGGGCGATGAACGTCGAAGAGGGGGATCACCAATTCGAGATCGACCATGGCCCGCCGTGGGAAGAGATCTGGCAGGCCATGGAACAATTGGTCACGGCCGGCAAGGTCCTCTACATCGGCAGCAGCAACTTCGCCGCCTGGAACATCGCCCAGGCCAACACGCTGGCCCAGAAGCGTAACTTCCTGGGGCTGGTCTCCGAACAGAGCAAGTATAGTCTGGCGTGTCGAACGGTCGAGTTGGAAGTCCTGCCCGCCTGCCGGGCGCTCGGGTTGGGCGTGCTGCCGTGGAGTCCCTTGGGTGGCGGACTGTTGTGTGGCGGCATCTCCGAGGCAACCGAAGGGCGTCGGTCCGGGTTCTCCGACGAAACGCTTCAAAAGCATCGCGGCCAACTCGAAGCCTACGAAGCCTTGTGCGAGAAGTTGGGCCACTCGCCGGCCGACGTGGCTTTGGCCTGGCTCTTGGCCAACCGGGCGGTGACAGCCCCGATCATCGGACCACGAACGCTCGAGCAGCTCACCGGAAGCCTCACGGCCCTGGAAATCGAGCTGTCCGCCGAGACCTTGGCCCAACTAGACGAGATCTGGCCCGGCCCCACAGATCAGGCCCCCGAGGCATACGCCTGGTAGTGGAAAAAGGGGACTGGCTCCGAGCGTGAATAAATGCGAAACCCGCCGGGAATCTCTCCGGCTCGGTGCCTGTCCCCCTTTTCCACGGTGCCCCAGTGTCGCCACCCGACTTTGCAGTTCTCCTGCTTTTCGCCCCTGGACAGTTGCCATTCTTGCGGTAAACTTGTCAAAGAGACCAATTTCTTACGTGGATCTTCGTTCAGTCAGGAAGAGATTCTATGGAAAAGCGAGTTTACAATTTCTCGGCCGGTCCGGCCGTGTTGCCCTTGGCGGTGCTGGAAGAGGCACAACGCGATCTGTTGGTCCTGCCCGGGGTGGGTGCTTCGGTGATGGAAATCAGCCATCGCTCGAAGGCCTTCATCGCGATTATCGAGCAGGCCGAGGCCAATCTGCGGAAGCTGCTGGCCATTCCCGAGAACTACCGGGTGCTGTTCCTCCAAGGCGGCGCGCAGATGCAGTTCGCCATGATCCCCATGAACCTGCTGCGAGGAACCGGCAAGACGGCCGATTATATCACGAGCGGTTCCTGGTCGAAGAAGGCCGTCAAGGAAGCGAAGACCCAAGGCGAGGTCAACATCGCGTGGGACGGCGCCGCGGACAACTACTGCCGCGTACCCAAGGCCGCCGAACTTCAACTCACGCCCGACGCGGCATACGCTTATTTCACCTCGAACGAGACGATCCAAGGCGTGCAGTTTTCGGCCGAGCCCGAGACGGGCAACGCGCCGTTGATCTGCGATGCGTCGTCCGATATCCTCGCGCGGCCTGTGCCGATCGAGAAGTACGGCATCCTTTACGCCTGTGCCCAAAAGAACGCAGGACCGGCCGGTGTGACGGTCGTCATCATTCGCGACGACCTGGTCCAGCAGTCACCCGACGACTTGCCCTCGCTGCTCAGCTACAAGAAGATGGCCGAGGCCAAGGCGCTGCTGAATACGCCGCCCACGTTCGCGATCTACATGATCCAGCTTATTAACGACTCGCTACTAGGCAAGATGGGCGGACTTGAAAAAATGGAGCAGACCAACCGGGCCAAGGCCCAGTTGCTTTACGATGTGGTCGACGAGTCCGAAGGGTTCTACCTGGGCCATGCCGAGTTGGAGAGCCGTTCGATGATGAACGTGCCGTTCAAGATGGCCGATTCGGAACTGGACGGAACCTTTCTGCAAGAGGCCGAACAGCGCGGCCTGACGGCCCTAAAGGGACACCGCTCGGTCGGCGGCTGCCGGGCGTCGATTTACAACGCCATGCCCCGCGAAGGCGTGGTAGCGCTTCGCGACTTCATGCTCGAGTTTTGCGATAAACATAAGTAATTTCCCTGCAACCCTTCCTGGGATCGACTGAACCCATGAAAGTTTTGATCAGCGGCGCGAGTGGACTGATCGGGTCGGCCTTGAGGGCCAGCCTCAGCGAGGCCGGGCATCAAGTGGTTCGGCTGGTGCGGACATCGTCGCCGGCCGACGAAGCCACCGTCTTTTGGGACCCGATGTCCGATTACCTCGATCCGACCGGTCTGGAAGGGCTCGATGCGGTGATTCACTTGGCCGGTGAAAACATCGCTACAGGCCGCTGGACCCCGCAGAAAATGGATCGGATCCGCGAGAGCCGCGTTCACGGCACGCGGCTGCTGTGCGAGGCCTTGGCCGGACTGAGCCGTCGGCCGAAAGTCCTGCTGTCCGCCTCGGCGGTCGGATTCTACGGCGATTGCGGTGACCGGCGGCTCGACGAGCAGAGCCCCTCGGGAACGGGATTCCTTGCCGGAGCAACTCGCCAATGGGAAGAAGCGACCCAACTTGCCACGGCCGCCGATATTCGCGTGGTCCTGCTTAGGTTCGGCATGGTGCTCTCGAAATCCGGCGGCGCGCTGGCTAAAATGCTGCCCGCGTTTCGCATGGGATTGGGAGGTCGATTGGGAAGCGGTCGGCAGTGTGTCAGTTGGATCACCATCAACGACGTCCTGGGCGCGGTCGACCACCTACTCTCGAACGAGCAACTCAGCGGCCCTTTCAATCTGGTCTCACCTCGCCCGGTGACCAGCCGCCGGTTCACCGATACGCTGGCCAGGACGCTGCGTCGGCCCGCGCTCTTGCCGATGCCCGCCGCGGTGCTGCAAATACTGTTTGGCCCCATGGCCGACGAGCTTCTGTTGGCCTCGACCCGGGCCATACCGCGGCGGTTGCTCGCCTCGGGTTACCGGTTCCACGACCCCGAGTTGGATGCCGCGTTGCGTCGCGTGCTTCGTACGCCGGAAGATCGACCGCGGCCGACCGCATAGCCCAAACCTTGCCCCAGACGGAAACCTACCATGAGCAACTTGCGGGTATTGGCGGTCGACGACAGCAAAACCAACCGCGTGATCCTGAAGAACTTTCTCGAAGCCGACCATGCGGAAGTCTTTCTGGCCGAGACGGGCACGGAGGGCACGGCCCTGGCACGAGAGCACCGGCCCGACGTGATCGTGCTCGATGTCGTGTTGCCCGACGCCGACGGCGTGGAACTTTGCCGCGAGTGGCGAACCGATCCGGAGTTGATGGACATTCCCGTGCTGTTGATCTCCGGCGAGCGAATCGCCGACGAGGACCGTGCCGAAGGACTTCGCTCGGGAGCGTTGGGG
>CAYYOX010000599.1:0-4570 GCA_964473065.1 uncultured Planctomycetaceae bacterium
ACAAAAGAGCGCTGTTCCCATCAGAGGAAATCGAGCGATGCGTCAACAACTGGCGGTTTCCGAATTTGGCGCCAGGTACTCTAATTACCGCTGTCTGGAATTGGAAACATGGGCAGGGTTGGACAAAACTCTCAGTAGTACCCCAATACGGTCCCGCGATGACCGTAAAGGCCACCGGTGACCACAGCCCGTACGGGACCACCGTGCAAGAGAAAAGGCACAAGGACCAACAATAGATGAGCATGAGCCCTAACACCTCGTTCCAGCGGACCGTTAGGCAAAACTGAGAGGCACGTCGAAACACAATGAGGATCTTCAAGCTCTCCGCTCTAACGTTCGTGTTGCTGTTGGTGGCATCGTGCGACGCCTACACGAGTGTTCGCGGCGAAATTCAGGGACCAGATTGTCAGCCCGTCGCGGGAGCAGTCGTGAAGTTGGAGATTGGCGACCACGTGTACTCGGAGAGTGAATCTGACGTCGCCGGCGCGTTCGAAGTCCAGACCGTTCACGGCAAAGCTGACGAGGTTCTGATTGTGATCTCGAAGCCTGGTTTCAAAGAAAAGGTGATACGTCTTCATCCGTACTTTCGCTATGAAGACCTTGTTGTGCAGCTTGAACCCGAACAGAAAAATGCCTAACACCTCGTTCCAGCGGACCCTCACCCCTGCGGGGTTCGGTCCGCTGAACTCGAACCGTTAGGCAAGCCCGAGGGATTGAAATGTGGCAGTAAACAGCTCTGAAGAGTTCGTGTACCAAGTCTGCAGGGAGACTTTTCTGTCTCTCTGGAGTTATGCCAATCCTCGTTCGAGTGACCCACGCAAGGAGCTCTGCGACATTCTGATCGTCTGTGAGCCCCACGTCTTGATTTTTTGTGTTAAGGAACGCCTATACGAGGAATCGACCGATATAACCTCCGGGTGGGAAAGGTGGCACAGGAAGGCGATTACCACTTCGGCCAAGCAAATATACGGCGCCGAGCGCGAGTTGCAGAACCTATCCCACGTGATCCTCTCCGACGGATCGCAAGGATTGCCACTTCCTCAGCTTGGCGAGCGCGTGGTGCATCGAATCGCGGTCGCCCTTGGAGCGAAGGGCAAGGTCCCTTTGTTCTTCGGAGATTTTGGCAAGGGTTTCGCCCACGTTTTGGACGAGGTTTCGTTCTCGGTGCTTCTACAGGAACTCAACACAATCACCGACCTTCTCGAATATCTTCGCGCCAAGGAGAAGTTGTATGAATCAGGCGTGCGCACACACTTCGAAGGCGCTGAGGAAGACCTGCTAGCGTTTTACATTCATCAGGGATGCAAGTTCCCTTCCGAATACACAGACATCGTCGTGGGCGATTCCCTTTGGGCGGAGCTTTGTCGGAAGGACGAGTACAGACTCAAGAAAATCGCTGATCGCCCCAGTCTTGTTTGGGATAGGATGGTTGAGAAATTCTGTCAAGACTTTCTCACTGACGGCTTCGAGTATAGAGAAAACCCCGCAGAGACCGAATTGGTGATCCGAACGATGGCTCGAGAGTCCAGGTTCAGCCGCCGTATTCTCGGCGGTTCTTTCAAGGAGTTTCTGCAACTCGCCAATGCGCGAAAGGTAGAGTCGAGAATCACCCCTTCGCCATCCGGGATAACGTATGTATTCCTCAGCAAAGATCGTTCTGTTCCTCGCGACGACCGTATCGCTGAGCTTTCCGCGAGGTGTTTCATTGCGCGTTCCATGATCCGCGAGCACCAGACAGTAATCGGATTGTCAGTGCAACCGCTTCATCCAGGCAAGGACGCTGAGGTCGAACTCATGTACCTTCACAAACCTGAATGGACCGAAGAAGATGAAGCTGTAGCAGAATCAGGAAAGGCCCAACTGCGTTTGTTCGTTGATCCAATCATGACCCAGGCTCATGTAGAAGAATACCCACAATCGGACGAGGACGAATCAAAGCAGCCATGAAATGCGACAGTCGCCTAACACAGCCGTTCCAGCGGGCCGCGACCCGCGCGAGCGCGGCTCGCGTCCGCTGAACTCCAGTCGTTAGGCTAAGGGCGTGCACTGTTAAACCAATGGATCGACACCCGTGAAACACGCTGAGAACCAAGTAGTTCTGTTCCTGGATCTGCTCGGCTTTGCATCCCTGACCGAGCAGCATCCACTAAATGTTGATTTGATCAGAAAGTCGGAACGGCCACTTAGTTGGACGCTCGAGGACATCTTGGCCTACAGTGATAACGCGCTGACGAAGGCCTTTTCAAGCTTCCATAGTTCGCTGAAGCATGCGATCGACTTGGCCAAGATGAAGCACTCTCTAACGGCAATTACCTTCTCGGACTCTGCATTCGTTGCAACCGATCAATTGTTTCAAGCGGCGAACGTGGCCGTTTCCGTAGTTCAAAGGCTGTTGCGGCAAGGCATCCCCGTTCGCGCTGGAATTGCGTGCGGTTCTTTTGCCGCAGTTCGTTTTAGGTCTGACGTGTCATCTGACGGCGGTGATCACGCGGCACATTTCTTGGGGACAGGCGTTGTTCGGTCGTATGCGACCGAGAACTGTGGGATAAAGGGGCTCAGAATCCTGATCCATCCCTCAGCGCATCCTCTGCTTCGTGACTCTGAACATATCTCAACGAAACGAGGGGACGAATCGGTACGGTTCGTTGAGTGCCCCGAGGCAGAGCGTGCGAATCGGGAAGACGTTCGTTACGAAATAGACTATTGGCAATTCGGGATTACAGATGAAAAGAAGACGTGGCAAGCATTTCAAGACATGTGGAATGCTTCGCCAGACGCCGAAATTGTCCACTACCAAGCAACCGCCGAGGCAATCAACCGCATGCGCATCCAGCAAGGCCAGCCTGAACTCACGAATCTTCGCCGTCGTACTCTCCCTAGGAGGGTCCCCCATGAATCCATGAGGTGAGGGCTGGTTCGTCGACTACCATTTGTCACCCTCGGGGCGGATGAAACCGCAAAAAGACCCGCTGCCTGACATCTCGTTGCTGCGGACACGAGCTGCTTTTGATTACACTGCGAATCGTCGGCCTTCGGCCGCCGGCAATGTAATCGACAGGTCCCTCGCAGGGCGCCGGACCGCTCGCTCGCGCCGCCCAACTCGGGCGTTAAGCAATATCACCATGGATCTATTCCACGTATCCTCGAAGGAACTCTCGTCAGGTACTGTCATCGGGCCATATATGGTTACTTCCTTTGCGTTGTCTCGGGCAAGTAATCCCCAGTTTCGGTTACTCGAACGGCGCCTCGAGGAGCTGCGTCCCCTGGGCAAGACATCCAGATTGAATGCAGTATTCGCTTTCTCCTCCCCCGAAGAGTGTAGTATCTTCTGGGATGGCGAGCGAGACCACGGCGAAAGGCCTACCGACTATGAAGGCACTCCTCACTACTATCGCGTTAGCATTGAGGAATACACCCGTTCCCCAGTAGCACTTACGGATTACGCTTTCAAGCGGTTGAAATCTGGGTTGCCGTATGATGCCATCATCCGTGAGTACTGGTCGCCTACACGGAACTGGAGCTGTTGGGAGTTCCTTGGAAATTCTGCCGTAGTACAGAGCGAGCTACCACTACCATCAGATCCTATTGCTGCTGCTGCTAGATGCCGTCACATGAAGGATCGATTGGCCGTGCAAGACCGTTGGCCCGCGAGCGACGGTTTTGAAGTTGAACGTTGATTTGCGACACGCGCCTAACACCTCGTCCCAGCGGACCCGGGTCCGCGGCGGCCGCGGTCCCGGTCCGCTGAATTCGAACCGTTAGGTTTTCTCGAAATAGGTTTTAAAGCGCCGGGGTCGGCGTTAACTCAAACCTTATCTACGTTTGCGAGTGGACCGTTTCACGATCCTGCCTTGGTTATCCATTACTCCGACCGTAGTTCCCTTCGTAAGCTCCACGGCTTTGTCCACGGCCGTCTTGTTGGTCCCAGCGATATACACCGGTTTCTTGTGACCTTGAAGTTGGCGAAGTCCACCAGCGACGGTACCTTCGGTTTCTACTTCGATCGCAATGTTTTTGTTACTGACATCGGCGCCTTTGCCCTGGTTGTATTCAGTGCGGTGCGCGTTTGCCAAGCGGTTGGCTGTAGCTTTGTGTGATCTGGACTCTGTCATAGCTGCTGCTGTACTCTCCTATCTGGTTTTCGTTACTGTCGTCACCCCGGCGCAGTAGATCGAATTATCGTCTCATTTATACCACAATATGTGGTTGTTGTCAAGACTATGTCTACAATATGTAGTAGCCCACTCCCGGTTTCGACCCATAAGGGGGATTCTCAGACGATGCTACCTAACACCTCGTTCCAGCGGACCCGAGTCCGCGGCGGCCGCGGCCCCGGTCCGCTGAACTCGAAACGTTAGGCAAGAACATGGAGGGGTCTCATGAGCGAAAAAGTTTCTACTTTCTTAAATGTTGAGCTTCGGGGGTACCGCTATTTGTTTTTCCTCGTCACGTGGAATGACTTTATTTCCGAGATCCGGCGTCAACTCGAGAACCAGATCGAAGCCTTCGGGGAGGTGCTCGGACCAAGTGGCGCCGTGGTTCAGGCTTTCAAAAGTACATCGGGAAAAAC
>CAYYOX010000600.1:0-4570 GCA_964473065.1 uncultured Planctomycetaceae bacterium
AGAGAGCGGCATCGGCCGAGAAGGCGGCCGCGAGGGAATCGCCGAATATATGGAGTCGAAATACGTGTCGCTGGCGTTGAGGGAGTGAGAAAGGTTATCCCCGGCCGCCCGAATCTGACAAAAAGTGCGAAGAGACGCTTGCGTTCGGGCCGATTTCAACAGCCTTGTTGGGATCGCGTCTGGCCAAGAATCCCTGTGGCCTTAATCTCTGTGACCTTTTTCACAATGGTTTCAAATAGTGGCATTGAGGGGGCGAAGAAACGTCAGGCAAGCCCGACCGCTAAACGGTACGGTGCGAAACCACGCCTTCATTGGTTGGTTGCCAGGAGGAGGCCGATTTGGCAGGCTCGCCCGTATTCGACCAGATCGAGCCGTTCGTTGGCCGTGTGGACGTTTAGTTGTCCGCAGCCAAACGAGGCCGTGGGGATCCCTCGCTCGGTGAGCCAATTGGCGTCGATCCCGCCGTTGGTGATGGCGCGGATCGGCGTGGCGCCCAGTTGGGTGACCGCTCGTTCGGCCGCCAGGACGCACGGTTCGTCGTCGGAGAGTCGATAGGCCTCGTAGTCAAGCCGGCCGTCCAATTCCCCCTTGCCGCCGGAGCCCTCCTGGCTGCGGCCTTCCCGGGCCGCTTGGGTGAATGCCCGCTCCATGGCAGGAACGATTTGGCGTCGGAAGGCTTTGTCGTGGCTGCGGGCTTCGGCCTTTAGTTCGACCAGCGGGGTGACCACGTTGGTGGCGTCGCCGCCTTGGATCACGCCGATGTTGGAGGTGCCGAAGCGGCCGTTCTTCTCGATCTGCCCGTGCCATCCGTCGCGATGCAATTGGGCCACGGCCAGCGAAGCGATCGCAATCGCGCTGGCCCCCTGCTCGGGCGCGTTTCCGGCATGGGCGGCGATGCCGGTCACTCGAATGTCCATGCGATATCCGCCGGTGGCCCCGACGGTAATTTTGTCGGCCGCCCCGCCGTCGAAGTTGAAGGCCAGCTTCGGTTTGCCCAGCATCCCCAGCCGTGCATTGCGAGCGCCGTGTATTCCGGTCTCTTCCTGCACGGTCCAGAAGAAGGTGACCGGCGGATGGGGCAGCTTGCTTCGCAGGATTTCGACGGCCGTGGCCAGCACCACGCCGCAGCCTGCCCGATCGTCGGCCCCCAAGGCCGTCTGCTTGTCGGCCGGCACGACGTAGCGTCCACGGCGCACGGGCTTGGCGCCTCGGCAGAGCGGCACGGTATCGGTATGGGCCATCAGCATTCGTCGCGGGCCGCGCAACGTGCCGGGCAGTTTGCAGGCCAGATTGCCGATTTCACCGCCATGGCGGCTGCGGCGATGGGCCTGATCGAATTGGATGGCCGAGGCGGGGGCCCCCGCTTGGCGGAGTTTCTTGACGATCAGCTCCATCACCCGACCCTCTTGCCCGCTGCCGCCGGGAGTGGCGAGGAGTTCAAGGACCAGTTTTTCCGCACGACTGAGGCGTTGTTTATTTATTGTGGGCTTGTTCATGGTGGTTTGTCCAAATCGTATTGCGTAACGTGAGGTTGCGTCTATGATAACTTAGTGGGCGGAGAATGGTAGCGCCCGCGGAAAAACGCTGGGCAAGCCCAGCCGCTAAACGGTTTTATCGGAGCACACGCGCCCTATGCGGTTTTTTCTTGCTGGCATTATTCAGGGTTCCCATACGGGGCCTTTGATTCACGATCAGGACTATCGGCGGCGGATCGAGCGGTCGCTGGCCGCGCATTTCCCCTCGGCCGATATTTACGACCCCCAGGCGAACCATCAGAATTCGATCGAGTATGACGACACGCTCGGCCGGGATGTGTTTTTCGGTCACAACGAGATGTGTCGCGAGGTCGATGTCCTGCTGGCCTTCGTGCCGGAGGCGTCGATGGGTACGGCCATCGAGATGTGGGAGGCCTATCAGCACGGCGCGGCCGTAATCACGATCAGCCCGTTGGTGCATAACTGGGCCGTGAAGTTCCTAAGCCACGCCATCTACCCGGATGTCGAGGCGTTCGAGGCGGCCCTGCAAGACGGCCGGGTCGCGCGACAGATCGAACAAGTTCGCAGCGGCTGAACTCACTTGATCGAGTCGAGCATCTCGATGATCTCTTCCTCGGGCAATGTTTCCGCATCGGCGTCGAGTTGCAGGATGACCGTCCCAAGGGGGCCTTCGAAAGCGCCTTGCACTCGGATCCGCGGCGCCTGTGAAGCGGTGCTGAGGCCCTTGGTGATGATGAAGGTGGCCGTCTTGCCGCCGATCTCGACCTGCTTCTCGTAGGATTCCGTGGGCTGGAAGTCTCCGTATTGTCCCGCCTGTTGCTGAAATGTCTGATCGGATGAATTTTGCATTTGAGCCTGGCTTTGCCCGGTGCCCGACTGGTCCATGGCAAACAGTTGCAGGACGCTCCCACCCTGCTGGTCTTGGTAGATCACGAAGGTCATGAAACGCTGATCGGTCAGCGGAATCTTCATGTCCATCGACATTTTCGGGGCGAGCTGTTCGGGGATGTCGATTTGGGCGATCTTCTGCGTGACCTCGGCGATCTCGGCCGGATCTTCGCTCTTCGACTCCTCCATCTCCTCGATCGTGTCTTCGACCAAAGCGAGGATCTTGGGGCCGACCAAGATCAGCCCCCCGCAACAGAGTATGACCACCAGGAGGAAGGCAATCGCCAGGCCGATCAGCACTTTGGCGGCCGTGCTCATCCCTGGTTTTTTGGGCGGCGTTTCGGGGGAAGACATCTCGAACGGGTCGTTGGACATGGTTTTGGTCCCTTCGCTAAGGTTACGAACGAGCTTCAAGTTGGCCCATTCTCCGCTGTCGGCCAATCCGTGTCAATCCGAAGCGGGGATTGATTGCCTGCGGCAAATGCTCGATGATGGTTGGACGACTCCGTTTTCCCCATTTCCCCGATGGATCCTGCCCGTGTCCCTGCTTGACCTATCCGCCGAACAACTCCAAGCCCGGTTCGCCGACCGAGGGCTGCCGGCCTATCGGGCTGGGCAGGTGTGGCGGTGGATCTTTCAGAAACGGGCGACTTCGTTCGAGATGATGTCGGATTTGCCCAAATCGCTCCGCATCCAACTGGCCGGGGAGTTTCAACTTTTCACCACGAGCAGGGCCCAGTATCAGCAGTCGCCCGACGCGACGGAGAAGTTGCTCTTGGAACTGCCCGACCGTCAACAGATCGAATGCGTGTTGTTGCGCGACCACAGGAGCCATCGCACAGCCTGTATCAGCACGCAAGTCGGGTGTGCCATGGGCTGTGTGTTTTGTGCCAGCGGGCTCGACGGGTTGGCTCGCAATTTGACCACCGGCGAGATCCTCGAACAGTTGCTCCACATGCAGCGATTGCTGGACCCGGGACAGCGGCTCACTCATATCGTGGTGATGGGCACGGGCGAGCCGCTGGCCAACCTCGACGCCTTGCTGTCGACCTTGGCGGTTGCCACGGCCGAGGACGGACTGGGGATCAGTGCCCGCCGAATCACGATCTCGACGGTCGGCTTGCCCGAGGGGATCCGCCGATTGGCGGCCAAGGGGCCTCCGTATCACTTGGCCGTCTCGCTACACGCGGCCGACGATCGGTTGCGCGAAGAGTTGGTGCCGGCCACGCGCCGCTGGCCGATCGCGCCGGTACTGGCCGCGGCCGACGAGTATTTCCAACAGACCGGGCGCCGGGTGACCTACGAATATGTGCTGCTGGCCGACGTGAATGACCAACCGGAACACGCTCGGCGGCTGGTGGATCTGCTGAAAGGCCGGCCGGTGCTGGTCAATGCGATCCCGTTGAACCCGGTCCCGGAGTTGCCCTATCGCACGCCCTCGCGAGCCGCGACCGATCGATTCGTCGAAATCCTGCGAGACGGCGGGCTGAACGTGCGGGTGCGCCACCGCAAGGGCGACCGAATCGACGCCGCCTGCGGGCAGTTGCGGCGAAGGGCCGCCGAGGCGGGGCTCGCCGAGAAGGACGAAACCGGGTAGAATAGCGTCACCCCGCCGAGCGGCCCGGCTTGCCCGGCGTTACGAATCGCCCTCACCCCCGGCCCCTCTCCCAAAGGGAGAGGGGAGAAGCACTTATTATCATGCCAACCACAGTAAAACATTCCACCTTGCGAACCGAAATCGCCGGCGTTGCGGTCGGCGAGCTTGTACGACAGTTCGGCACGCCGACGTTCGTTTACGATGCGGCCACGATCGTCCAACGCGTAAAGGATCTCGCGGCGTTCGACCATGTTCGCTATGCCCAGAAGGCAGCCTCGAATCTGGCGATCCTCGATCTGGTCCGTCGGCAAGGGGCCTTGGTCGATGCAGTCAGCGGGATGGAAATCCGCCGGGCCATGGCGGCCGGGTACACGGCCCAGGGCGATCCGCCGCAAATTGTCTATACGGCCGACATCTTCGACCACGAAGCGTTGGGCCTGTGCATCGGGCACGACGTTCACGTCAATTGCGGCTCGCCCGACATGATCGACCAACTGGGCAGCCGAGCGCCGGGACGCGAGATTACGCTGCGCATCAACCCGGGCTTCGGACACGGGCATAGCCAAAAGACCAACACGGGCGGCAAGCA